>JAEDFS010000118.1 GCA_016297895.1 Marvinbryantia sp. | reverse complement strand
TCTGCCTGGAACAGAAGAATATCAGCCGCCATCAGTACCGGATAGGTAAAAAGTCCTGCATTGATATTGTCTGCATGCTTTGCAGCCTTATCCTTGAACTGTGTCATCCTGTTCAGCTCGCCCATATAGGTAAAGCAGTTGAGGATCCAGGCCAGCTCTGCATGTCCGGATACATGAGACTGATAATAGATACAGTTTTTCTCAGGATCAAGTCCTGCTGCAATATACAAAGTCAGAAGTGCGCGGGCACGTTTGCGCAGGGTAGCCGGATCCTGACGTACCGTAATCGAATGCTCATCTACTACACAATAAAAACACTCATATTCGTCACTCAGCGTTACCCAGTTTTTCAATGCTCCAAGATAATTTCCGAGAGTCAGATTTCCGGTTGCCTGCATACCGCTGAATAAAACTTTTTTATCACCAATCATCGTAAATCGCCTTTCTGTCTCATTTTCTGTCTATAAAACCTTATTCCAATTTTAGCACTGCCCTTTTGCAAAGTCAATTGACATTTCCCCTTTCCTGTCGCATACTAAGAATAACTGCAGCAGTGACAGGCACTTTTCGTCTTTCCTGCCAGGACAGGGAAAGGAGTATATCATGAAAAAAATCACAAGTTTTACCATCGACCATATGAAATTACAGCCTGGTATCTATGTATCGAGAAAAGATCCCGTCGGGGAAGAGATCATTACCACCTTTGATCTTCGGATGACCTCTCCCAATGAAGAACCTGTTATGAACACCGCAGAAGTTCACACGATCGAGCATCTCGGTGCTACCTTTCTTCGGAATCATCCGGTCTTTGGATCCCGTATCATCTATTTCGGTCCCATGGGATGCCGCACCGGTTTCTATCTTCTCCTGGCCGGAGATTATGAATCTGCCGATATTAAGGAACTGATCACGGAAATGTTTGTGTTCATCCGTGATTTTCATGGAGAAGTTCCCGGAGCCTGTGCAAAGGACTGCGGAAACTATCTGGACATGAATCTTCCCATGGCAAATTATCTTGCCGGGAAATACTTAAGTGATGTATTGGAAAAGATCGGACAGGATCGTCTGGTCTATCCGGAATAATTCCTTATCTGTGATTTTTCTGAGCGGCTCCCTGAATAACGGAAACATGCCATACGGCTTTTTTCCGGAATCTTCGGGGAGCTTTCTTTTTCAGATATACATTTCTGACATATTGAAAACAGGCGTCTTCTCCGTAACGGTCAAGGTACCTAAGAAGGTATTCCAGCTCCTTCGCTGTCTGGGGATGCATCATGTAATGTGCTTTTCCCTTCAGAAAATAGGCAAGCGGATCATGATGGGTGTAATGTCCCTTGTTATATACCTTGGATGCCGCAATCCGGTCTGCAAGCATTTCCGCCACATATTTTCTCGGCATTTTCATACCGTCCATGGTGTGTCCCTTATTTTCCAGACTGTAATCGATCCAGTATTCAAAATGATGCTTATTTCTTCCTTTATGATGGAGCCAGGCTGCGGAATATCCCTTTGCTTCCCGCTCCGCATTATTGGGACTTCTTGTCCCCTGATAGTATTTTGCTCCGATCAGGAATTCCCATGGAGAGTATTTTGAAAGATCATGGGTCAGTCCCTGTCTGTATAATCCGATTTTGAAACAATGCTTCATAACCAGAAGCTTATGCTCCGTAATTGTCCTAAAATGTCCCAAAGGATTCATGAATCTACCTCTTTTCTCCAATTAAAACAAAGATGGTTCTTGCCGGAATGGTGATCAGCCTGGTTTCCCTGCTTTCCGGATCCTCATTGTCCGGGAAGCCTGTTTCGGAAAAAGTATCGATCACCTTTTTCCACTGCATTCCCTCCGGGAGTTTGGGAAGTGCCAGCTTCTGCACCATCGGATGAAAATTATATCCGACATAAAGAAATTCTTCCTCACCGCTGTATCTTTCACAGTACATCATTCCCAATTGTCTGCTGTTGTACTCGAAACCTCCATACCAGGCCTTATCGCTGTGATAAGAAAGATCCGGATAGCCGCATGCCTTATAATCTGACAGTTTTAACGGTTCGCGCATATGAAGGATCGGGTGCTGTCTTCGAAAGGCAATGGCCTGTTTCACAAACTCTGCCATGTTCTTACCGCCGGCATAACGGTTCCAGCTTACCCAGGAAGTTTCATTGTCAAGACAATAAGGATTATTATTTCCTCCCTGTGAATTTCCAAATTCATCACCGGCCATGAGCATGGGAGTACCCTGTGACAGCATCATCAGGAGAATCGCATTTTTCATCTGACGGTTTCTCAGTTCCGTAATACTTTTCTTTTTCGTTTCCCCTTCTGTTCCGCAGTTCCAGCTGAAATTGTATTCGCTTCCATCTCTGTTCTGTTCTCTGTTTTCCTCATTATGCTTGCAGTCATAGGAGACCAGATCTTTTAAGGTAAAACCGTCATGGTTTGTCATATAATTGATCACCGCATGCCCAGGCTCATTTCGTCTGCTCCGATAGG
>JAEDFS010000003.1 GCA_016297895.1 Marvinbryantia sp. | reverse complement strand
TTTATGCTAAACAGTATAGCATAAAGAAGCCCTGTTTTCACCTAAACAAAACACCTGTTTTCTAAATTTTTTATAAAAAAGAAGTCATACTTACAGATATTTTTTCAATTCTTCTGCCTTGTCCAGCTTCTCCCAGGGCAGATCCAGGTCATTTCTTCCAAAATGTCCGTAAGAAGAAGTCTGTTTGTAGATCGGTCTGCGCAGATCCAGCATTTTGATAATGCCTGCCGGACGAAGGTCGAAGTTTTCACGGACAATATCGGTAATCTTTTCATCTGACAGCTTTCCGGTGCCGAATGTATCCACCATAACAGAAGTCGGTTTTGCCACGCCGATGGCATAGGAAAGCTGGATCTCACACTTGTCTGCCAGTCCTGCCGCTACCACATTTTTTGCTGCATAACGAGCTGCATACGCTGCAGAACGGTCTACTTTGGTACAGTCCTTGCCGGAGAACGCTCCGCCGCCGTGTCTTGCATATCCGCCATAAGTATCCACGATGATCTTACGTCCGGTAAGTCCGCTGTCTCCGTGAGGTCCGCCGATTACAAAACGACCTGTGGGGTTTACAAAAAACTTGGTGTTTTCATCTACCATATCTGCCGGAAGGATCTCATCAAACACATATTTCTTAATATCTGCATGGATCTGTTCCTGAGTCACATCCGGATCATGCTGTGTAGAAAGCACCACCGCATCCAGACGGACCGGTTTGTCGTTTTCATCATATTCTACGGTAACCTGAGTCTTTCCATCCGGTCTTAAATAGGTCAGTGTTCCATCCTTGCGCACTTTTGTAAGCCGGAGAGCCAGCTTATGTGCCAGAGAGATCGGATAAGGCATATATTCTTCTGTCTCATTGGTGGCATAGCCGAACATCATTCCCTGATCTCCCGCTCCGATGGCTTCGATCTCATCATCAGACATGGTGTTTTCTTTCGCTTCCAGAGCCTTGTCCACACCAAGAGCAATGTCTGCGGACTGCTCGTCGATAGCTGTGATCACGCCGCAGGTATCTGCGTCAAATCCATATTTTCCTCTTGTATATCCGATCTCCCTTACGGTATCACGGACGATCTTCTGAATATCCACATAGGCATTGGTCGTGATCTCTCCCATTACCAGCACAAGACCGGTCGTTGTTGCCGTTTCACATGCCACACGGCTCATGGGATCCTGTTCCAGCAGGGCATCCAGCACTGCATCGGAAATCGCATCGCACATCTTATCGGGATGTCCTTCTGTAACGGACTCGGATGTAAATAAACGTTTTTCTTTACTCATGTTCTTCCTCCTGTACTATTCAAATAGAAAATTCCGGCGGGGGATTCCCCAGCTGAAAGTTTAAAAAACAGCCCGGTATAATCGGACTGTTCAGGTTCTGTAAACAATCCTCTTATTGTTCGAGTTCACTCGCTCAGGCTGGCACCTTCCCGCTTGTGCAGGGGTTGCCGTGGCTTCACAGATCCTTTGTATCTCCACCACTCTGAATAAAAGGCTATTTTTATGAAATTGCTGCAAGTCATACATTATACGCAGACTGCATAAAAGTCAAGCAGTTTTTCGAGATTTTTTGAGATTTCTCACTCATCCTACTCTCAGACGGAATTTCTGGATCTCCTTCTCGCTGGACACCTTCTCGATCTCTGCGCCCAGACTGCGAAGTTTTTCTTCAAAATATTCATATCCCCTCTGAATATAGACAATATCATCCACGATGGTAATGCCCTCAGCAGCCAGCCCGGCGATTACCAGGGCTGCTCCGGCCCGCAGATCCGGCGCACTTACTCTCGCTCCGGTCAGCTTCTCTGTACCGTAAATCACTGCCGTGTTGCCTTCCACCTTAATATCTGCTCCCATGCGGATCAGTTCGTCCACATATTTGAAACGATTCTCAAAGATACTTTCCGTCACCAGACTGGTTCCCCTTGCCAGCGCCAGAGTCACACCGATCTGGGGCTGCATATCCGTAGGATATCCCGGATAGGGAAGGGTCTTCACATTGGTATTATTAAGTCTTCCGGTCGCCACCACACGGACTGCATCATCAAATTCCTCTACCTGGCATCCGATCTCCACCAGCTTGGCTGAGGTTGCTTCCAGATGCTTTGGGATCACATTTTTCACAATGACATCCCCTTTTGTTGCCGCTGCGGCAAACATAAAGGTACCTGCTTCAATCTGGTCAGGAATAATGGAATATTCCGTTGCATGAAGCCTCTCCACGCCACGGATACGGATCACATCTGTTCCGGCGCCCTTGATATTAGCACCCATACTGTTCAGGAAATTCGCCACATCTACCACATGAGGTTCTTTGGCAGCGTTTTCAATGGTCGTGCGGCCTTCTGCCATAGAAGCTGCCATCATAATATTAATAGTCGCTCCCACCGAAACCGTATCCAGATAAATATGATTTCCTCTGAGAGTCTCTGCTTCTGCAATGATAGATCCATGAGAAATCCTGGTCTTTGCACCCAGTGCCTTGAATCCCTTCAGATGCAGATCGATGGGTCTGCTGCCGATATTGCAGCCGCCCGGAAGAGGCACTTCCGCTCTCTTGTATTTTCCCAGCAATGCACCCAGCAGATAGTAGGATGCCCTGATCTTTTTGATATACTCATAATCCACGCTGACCTGTCCGATTCCCGAACCATTGATCAGTGCGGCTGTTCTGCTCACTCTTTCTACTTTGGCGCCGATCTTGCTGATCGCCTCCAGTAATACATTTATGTCCTGTACATCGGGTAAATTCTCAACAAGAACGGTTTCATCCGTCATAATGGCTGCTGCCAGGATTCCCAGCGCTGCATTTTTTGCACCGCCGATCTCTACTTCGCCAACCAACGGGTTCCCGCCTTTGATAATATATTGTTCCATGAGACACCTCTGATATTTATTTACACTCTTTCCCCTCGTGCATCAGAAATGCTTCCGCATTTCCATTTTGGCCTCTGCATCGTCCCTGACGCTGCAGCGCCTGTGTGATAGATGCTAATTCCCCTTATAAACATCTCACACCATTATATCACAATCTCGCAGTTTGTAAATAAAAATTAATTTTCTGACATAGTTTCTCCACAATTTGAAATGATTATGAAACAATATCTGGTGTCCGTTTTTTCTCTCTTTGCCCTGTTTTCACTAAATATAGTAAAAAAATTTATCGTTTTTTCTTCTTCACTGAGTAGCCAAAGGTCCCCAATAATCCTCCCAGGCTTCGATATTCCCCATGGGAATAGGCCATCAGGCCGGTATCGTTGAGATGAAATTTTCCTTTTTCATCCAGATAGCTTTCATCCACATGAACTGCCAGCACCTCTGCCAGAAACATGTGATGAGAACCAAGCTCCTTTACCTCCGTAACACGGCACTCGATGTTCACAGGGCACTGGGCAATTCCCGGTGCCTGAATATACCGGGACGGTTCCTCTGTCAGATGAAGATATCGGAACTTGTCCACGTCCGCTCCGGATCTTACCCCGCAGAAATCCGTCTCTTTTGCCAGCTTGTCTGTGGTCAGGTTGACCACAAATTCCCCCGTCTCCCGGATGATCGGATAAGAATACCGTTCCGGACGCACCGAAATATACAGCATGGCAGGATTCGTACAGATGGTTCCGGTCCATGCCACCGTGAGGATATTGGGCCGTTCTCCCGGCCGGCCGCAACTTACCATCACTGCCGGAAGAGGATAGATCATATTTCCGGCTTTCCAGATCTGTTTTTTCATAGTCACGCTGCCTTTCTATTTCTGCAATGTATTTAACAGTGTGGGGATCACCTGCTTCTTTCTGGATACGATTCCCGGGAGTACCACAGAACCGTTCTCCGGCGTGACGCCAAAGGCCTCACGCACCAGCCGCTCTGCGCCCTCTCCGATGCAGAGAAGCTCTGTAGATTCATTCAGAATATCGGTCAGCATGAAGAACAGCATATTCAGCTTCTGATCCTCAAAAGCCTTCTTCATATACCGCAGCAGCTTTTCCTTGGCATCCGCCAGCTCTCCCTCTGTCATGGAATTGATCTGTGCCACTCCAAATGTGATCTTGTCCTGCTCAAACTTCTTAAAATCCTGATAAAAGATCTGCTCCGCCGTTTTTTCCTTCAGATTGCTTCCTGCGTCAAACATTTCTGCTGCAAACTGTTCGCAGCGGATCCCTGCGATCCCGGCCAGATTTTCCGCCGCATCCCGGTCCGCCGCCGTACAGGTGGGAGAACGGAACAGAAGCGTATCGGAAATGATGGCTGCACACAGAAGCCCTGCGATCTTGGGCGGGATCTCCACGCCCTTTTCCCCGAACATCTGATAGATGATGGTAGCGGTACATCCCACCGGCTGATTCCGGAAGTACACCGGCATCATCGTTTCCAGGGAGCCCAGTCTGTGGTGATCAATGATCTCCATAATTTCCGCACTGTCAATATTATCCACCGCCTGGGAGGTCTCATTGTGATCCACCAAGATCAGCCCTCTCTTTTTGATACCCAACAGATTTCGTCTGGAGATCGTGCCTACATATTTTCCGTTCTTGTCCAGAATCGGGAAATCTCTGTGTCGTTTGCTGGCCATGATGTCTTTGATATCATCCGTAAAATCATCCTCCGAAAAAACGATCAGATCCTTGGCCTTCATAAAATAGCTGACCGGCATACTCTGATTGATCAGATGGGCCACAGTATAGGTGTCATAAGGGGTTGCGATAATCGTACAGTGCTTTTCTCTTGCCAGAATCTGTATCGTCTTTGTCACCACCGCATCTCCGCATATCACCAGACATCCGGCATTCATCTCAATGGCACACAGCTGGGTCTCGTAACGGTTTCCCAGGATGACCATATCATTCTTCTCTATGTAGGATTCCATGACCTCCGGACTGGAAGCGGCCACGATCACTTTTCCTTCCGTAAAATATGCCTCTTCATCCCCCACATAAAGGGTTCCGTCCAGCGTCTCCAGGATATTTTTATACTGGGTCTTTGCTTTGGACAGGATCGCATTATCCAACACAGCCATATAGGATCTGGCAATGTCGCCGATGCTGATCAGGCCCTCCAGCAGATTGTCTTCCTTGATGATAGGGAGCGTCGTTCCCTTGCTCTCATTCAAAATGGTCCATGCCTTCTTCAGAGAAATGCTGCTGGGTACTCCCCTGGTTCTCCGGATCTCCATATCCCGCACTTTTGTCTTAACATTGGGCACATATCCGGGCACCTCCACACCGAAACGGTCCAGTACAAACTGGGTTTCCGTGCTGATGCTTCCCGCTCTCTTGGCCACATACCGGCGCTCATCCGTCTGATTTTTCAGATAGGCATAGGATATGGCAGAACAGATGGAATCGGTATCCGGATTTTTATGACCAATGACATAGATCTTATTTTTCGTGTTTTCGTTTTCTTCCATGCTTTACTCTTCCCTCTCTAAAATACCGCAGATACAGTCATATAATTCCTCTTCATCATACACCATATAATCCGGCTGTGTCATCCCCTTTGTGATCTCTTTCTTCTCTTTATTGACCCAGACAGTTTTCCATCCTGCCGAAATCGCTCCCAGAATATCCGCCTCATAGGAATCCCCCACAAAATAAACGTTTTCTCCCTCAATCCCCAGCTTTTTCTGTGCATACTGAAAGATCCTCACATCCGGTTTTGCCAGCTCACAGGCCGCAGAGATCACGATCCGTTCCATGGGGATCCATTTTTCCAGTCCCAGCTTTCCTATCTTTCTTCCCTGATGATCCACCTGGCCGTTGGTCAGGATCCCCATTGGAATTCCGCGCCGTGCCAGCTCGTCCAGCATTTTTGTCGTCACCGGTGACAACCGGATCTCACCCTGTCTCTGAACATACCGACGCTGAAAACTCAGTGCTTCCTCTCTGCTCACTTCCACTCCAAGATCCGCAAATCCCTTCTGAAACCGGTAAATATGGGATTCCTCCAGGGGCATTTCCCCTTTCTGAGCCGCCTCAAAGACCTCATCTCCCCTCCGCTTGGACGCCCGGTAAAGCTTCTCGAAATCCACCGGATATTTGTCGGCAAAAAGCTCCTCATATGCCTCCCGAAAAGGCAGGCTTCTGTCATACAGCGTATCATCCATATCAAATACAATTGCCGTCATACGTTTCTCCCTGATCTGTTTTTTCGATGGTCTCCTGAGATGATCCCCTAAAATGAGGAGTGCCCCCGGCGTCTGGTACACCGGAGGCAATTATGAAAAAATTTATCTAATAATCATGTGTTTTTAACTGTCTATATCTTAACAGGAAAATATGGACAAATTATGAACAAATGATAAATTCTTTGTTATTTTTTCCAAATATTGCTCCTCGTTTTTTATTTTTTTGTCACTATTTACAAGATAACAGGGTCAAAAGGTCTAAGCCCACATGAGCTTGCTCATAGGTGGGCGAAAGACCTTGGGACCCGCCCCAATATGAGCATAAAAGTGGGATGACTATCCCACGATATGCGAATTTGGGTTAGGATTGTGGGAGTGCTGCGTCCCAGTGAGACGCGTTAAGCACCGACCGAAGCGAAGCGTAGATGCAAAGCACGGAACAATCCGTAGGTATCTTAGTTGGGGGCTTTTGCCCCCAACATCTTTACAACTTTATCTTTGCAAACAGGGATCCCAGGTTTGTGGTAATGCTCTCACTTTCCGGAAGCTCAATAGTCTCCTCCTGAATTTCCTCTGCTGCCACATCCTGCAGAGCTTTCATGCTCAGGCTCAGTTTTCCGTCCTTTACGGCAATGACCTTTACCTTCACGGTATCGCCCACTTTCAGCACCGCACTGGGATGTTTGATCCGTTTTTCACTGATCTGAGAAATGTGAACCAGGCCGGTAAGACCGCCGCCCAGATTGATAAATGCGCCATAATCCTGAAGAGACTCTACCGTACCTTCTGTCACCAGTCCCACTGCCACATTGGATACTTTTGTCTTTCGCTCTTCTGCCTCTTTTTCTCTTAAGATCTCCTTTGCGGAGAGAACCAGCTTACTATCCTCTTCGTCCACGTTAATGACCCGGACCTCGATCTCTCTGCCCAGCCATTCGTTCAGGTCTTCCACATATTCCAGAGCCAGCTTGGAAGCGGGAATAAAGCCGCGGATTCCTTCTACATAGGCAACGACACCGGATTTTACCACGCCTGCCACTTTCACCTTAAGATTGGTTCCCTGCTCCTGAAGTTCCTTTAACTTATCCCAGGCAAGTACCTCATTGGCTTCTTTTCTGGAAAGCATGATCTGTCCCTGTCCGCCGTCACGTCTTACCACTGTCGCTGAGATCTCATCTCCGATATGAACTTCTTCCTTCATGTTAAATGTAGGATCATCGGTAAAATCTTCCGCACGGATCACACCTTCTGTGTAATATTTCAGATCCAGGATCACTTCCGTGTCTGTCACTCCGATGACGGTTCCCGTAATCACGTCACCCTCGTGGATCTGCTTCAGTGAAGCATTCAGTTCCTCTTCATAATCCGCCATGCTTTCTGTTGCCGGCATTGTCTTTTCTTCTGACATGCAAAACTCCTCCTGTTCCCTTACGCATTTCCTGCGTCCTTGATTTTCAGTATAACACCCGGCAGTCACATGCGTCAATCCAATTCCAGTCGTCCTTCAAGGCCAAACTCTCCCGCCATATCAAACGCCAGCACTTCCTCCTCGTCTGCCAGATAGAACCAGTCTCCCGCATACATTCCCCTGTAGTCTGCATTATCATACCAGTAGCTGTTCCCTTCTGTCATCAGATGATGGGTCAGTTCATTGACAAATCCATTCTCCGCATCATAGGAAAATACCAGATATTCGCTGTCACAGGCAAATCCAAACAGATTTTTTTCCGGATCGATCATGACCGTTTTGTAGGAATCTGCAGCCGGCAGGCTGACGGCTCCGTTGATCACATATTTATCGATCTCCGTCACGTTGGAAGGATCACTGATGTCAAACATGGAGATCTTCACTCCCGTAGTCGAGCCATTGTCCGGATCCGCCTCATAACCGATTCCAAGAAGCAGATTTTCTCCGTAAACATGCAGATAGGAAGAAAATCCCGGAATCTTCAGTTCTCCCAGAATTTTGGGATTTTCCGGGTCACTTAAGTCCACGGAAAACAGAGGATCCATCTGACGGAACGTCACAAAATAACCGGTATCGCCCATAAATCTGGCGGAACGGATCGTTTCTCCCGGGGCAAGATCCGTAATTTCCCCTACGATCTTAAGATCCTCATCCAGAATATAAAGGCTGTTCTTATCCTCTCCGCTGTTCCAGTCCGTAACCACCAGACGCAGATATCCCTGATATTCATCAATGGAAAAGCTGTCATTCAGATATCCATCCACCTGGCCCGCAGCAGCTCCCGTAATTTCACCGTCTTTGTATCCGAATTTCAGGATCCGGGTCACATAGGTTTCATTCGCCCACTCTTCATTATAGATATAAATATGATCCTGACTTACATAAAAGCTGTCAGCCCCGGAAACCACCGCTTTGCTGTCTGCCATCTCAGAAGGTTTCTCAAGATCGATGGCTCCCATGACCAGATAGGTGGTATTTTTCAGGTATTCCGGTACATAGATACGCTGCGCTTCCATTTCTGTACCATTGATCAGCGGCATGATCCTGCTCTGATCCTCTTTTGTCTCCAGCCGGGGCTCAAATGCCGTAAAAAGGTAGAGATATTCCCCATTCTTCCGGCTGCTCTTATAAGAACCTTCCTGGGTGACATTTCCGATTTCCTTTGGCTCCTTCCTGTCGGCAATATCATAGGTAGTGACCCGCACATATTCCTTGTTCTCTACGGTATAGACATCGGTATCCGACTCTGTCATGCTGCTCTGAGTCCCTTTTGTGATCAGGATCAGACGATCCCCGTCCAGATACATGTCACAGGTATTTTCATTCAGGCTTTCCGGATGGATCACTGCCGTCTCCTCCATTTTTGCACCATCCAGCTTCACGATCCGGACACCGGAATTTCCCTTTATAATATAAAGGAATTTCCCATCGGTCTTCACAATATCCCCTTCATCCACGCCGGCTTCCCTTGTATTGGTCTCAGAAAAATCTCCCGTCTCCGAAGCCGCCGTGTTCTGCACGCTTGTCGCTCCGCTGTCATATACCATATCCATGTCCGCCTCTTCCACTGCCATATCCGAGTACAGCACCGCCTTGGGACTCGACAGACTGCGAGTGAGCATCTGAATATTCCGGTAATCCCACAGCTTCTGAAACAGTTCCGCACTGTCCGTCACCGGGCGCAGATCCCCGGGATACAACGCTGCCTGCTGTTCCGGCTCCGCAACCATCTCTGTCTCAAGAGCCGCTTTCTCTTCTGCCGGAACCCTGTTCTCCCTGATCTGACTGCCTGCTGCAGCGACAATCAGCAGCACTGCCGCCGTCTCCGCCAGCCGGACCGCATATTTTCTCCAGTGCGATATCTTTTTCTGTTCCTTCTGTGTTGTCTCTTCTTCTCCCTGAGTACTGTCCTTCTTCCGTTCCTGCTCTTCCAGTTTTTTCAGGATCTGTTCCGGACTGAGAGACTCCGGCACCTCCACGTCTTCTGCCGACTCTTTGATCTTATTCAGTATCTCTTCTTCATTCCAGATTTTTTTATCCATCACATTCCCCTCCTACGCCAGATATCTTTGCATTTTTTCCAATGCTCTTTTCTGCCGGGACCGCACCGTAGCGTCATTCATGTTCAGGCAGGCTCCGATTTCTTTGCTGCTGTATCCTCCGAAAATCCTGAGAGACAGAATCAGCCGTTCTTCTTCTTCCAGTCTGGAAAAGGCCTCCTTCACATCCATATCTTCCTCCCGGTTTCTCTGCTCAGACTCCAGATGCTCCGGCAATTCTTCCGTCCTGCTTAAGTACTCCTTCAGCCGCTTCCTGCATTTGTTGGACAGGATCCGGAATATCCAGGCTCTGAAGGATTCTTCCTTTTTAAGGCCCCGGATCCCAGCCCATGCATCCATGACTGTCTCGCTGACCAGATCCTCCGCATCATGACTGTTTTTCAGCAGATACCATGCAAACCGGTACATATCCCTGTATATTTCTTCATATAGCTTTGCGAACGCCTGGGGATTCCCAAGCTTCGCCTGATGAATGAGTGTTGTCTGTTCTTCCATAAATATTCCCTCTTTGAATCTGCAGATTCTTTGCTTAAACTATGAATCACGGTTTCGTTACTGTTCACACAGCCGCCAGACACTTGCTGTATGGCGGCGTAAGAACGTGATTCAGGTGTTTCAATTATATAGTGTCAAAAAACATGCCAACTGTTGCACGAAAATAAAAAATTTTATATACTGTCTTTAAAACAAAACAGACAGGAGGACTTTTCCATGACGTTTAAAATGATCCATGAAAATTACAACGTATCCGATCTGGACAGATCTCTTGCTTTCTATGAAAAAGCACTGGGATTAAAAGAATCCAGACGTATCACTGCTGATGATGGTTCCTTTATCATCGTATATGTCAAAAATGAAGAATCTGATTTTGAACTGGAGCTGACCTGGCTTCGTGATCATCCGCAGCCTTATAATCTGGGAGAATGTGAATTCCATCTGGCTTTCCGGACTGCTGATTTTGAAGCTGCTCATGCCCTCCACAAAGAAATGGGCTGTATCTGCTTTGAAAATACTTCCATGGGCATCTACTTCATCACAGATCCCGATGGATACTGGCTGGAGATCGTTCCGGTGCGATAACGTATTTTTTTGCGCAGCAACGGGGTCTCAGCAAAAAGAAATCTTTCTCAGATACTTTCTGTACATAAAAACAGGCGAAAATCTCCGTCTTTGACTACTAAAAGTATCTGGTGAGAAAAAAACATTCCTGAGACCCCGCAAATGTATGTAAAGCGGGGTCTCAGGAACTCTTTTTCCTGTCAGGATGACATTTTGTTTCGAATAAGGGCATGATTTTTCAAAAACGGTATCTGCAGACGAAAAAAAGATACATAGACCCCGCATTAAAAAACAAACCATGTAAATCTGTCTAATTTAGTCCAAACATTCTCTTGCAAATCTTCTTTCCGCAGTCTGTTTTAAAAATCAATCTTTCACTCTTCCCTCCGCAGCAAAACACAGGCCACATCATTTACATTTGTTCCTGTCGGACCTGTCTTAATTAGGCCATGGCTCACTTCCAGTGCATGATAAGAATCATTTTTCTGCAGGACTTCACTGATCTTTATGCCCTGCTGTTCCAGAAGCTTTGCCGTGTCTCCATCCACATATCCACCGGCCGCATCCGTCGGTCCGTCCGTTCCGTCTGATCCGACCGAAAAAATCGCTACATTCTTCAGACCGCAGATTCCTTCCGCTGCAGAAAGAGCAAGCTCCTGATTTCTTCCGCCCATGCCCTTTCCTGTCAGCTGAACCACCGTCTCCCCGCCTGCCAGAAACGCCAGTGATTTCTTACTGTTTCTGTGTTCTCTGGCAATGGCGGCAAGAAAGCTTCCTGCTTCCCTTGCAATACAATTCAGACCGGAAGTCAGCACCATCGGCTCATAGCCCAACTTGGCACAGCATCCTGCCGCAGCCCGGCACAGTTCCTCTACACTTCCCGTGACTACCGTAGTCACATTATCGCACTGCTTCGGTGTCTCCTCATCCAATAATGCCAGAACATCCTCCGGCAGCTTCAGATCATACTTTTTCACGATCTCCCATGCCATTGCAGAAGTGCTGCTGTCCGGATATGCAGGACCGGATGCGATCATATCAAGAGGTGAGCCTATGATATCGGAAAGTACAATGGAATATACCTTCGCAGGTGCACACATCCGGGCAAACTTTCCACCCTTTACCGCAGAGATCCTTTTCCGGATCACATTGATCTCGGTAATGTCCGCTCCACAGGCCAGAAGCTGTCTCGTCGTCTCCTGGAGTGACTCTTCTTTACAGATCGGAATCTCGAACAACGAAGACCCCCCGCCCGAAACCAGCAGAAGCACCAGATCCTCTTCCCGCAGATTCTCTGCCATCTCCACCGCATACCTTGTTGCCGCGAAAGAATTGTCGTCCGGCACCGGATGTCCGGCTTCAAAAATACGGAAACCATCCAGCTCGCCCTTTGCATATCCGTATTTTGTGATAACCACACCCTTTTCCAGTTTGCCGTGCAGTTCCTGCTCTGCAGTCTTCGCCATCTGCCATGCCGCCTTACCAAGCGCCACCACATACAGTCTGCCATGCGGCATTTCCAGATCTTTCAACGCCCGGATCATAGCCTGATCCGGCAAAACCGCCTCAATTGCCTGATGAATGATCCGGTCTGCATCTTCCCGAAGTCCCATTTTTTCCAATCTCCCGTCTCTTTTCTCTATTTCTTAAGACACCTTTACCTTAATCTTTGCCGTTTTTCCACCGGAAGATTTTACAGTGATAACCGCAGTTCCCTTCTTCTTTGCCTTGACTGTCCCTCCTGAATTCACTGTCGCAACACTTTTCTTTGACGTATAGAATTTCAGACGGTCCGTCGCCGTGATGGGAGTACGTACCACATTCAGCTTGTATGTCTTCCCTTTTTTCAGGGTAATTTCTTTTTTGGAAAAGGACAGTTTTTTCGTTTTGACAATGCTTTTCTGTACTGTCACCACGCAGCGTGCCTTCACTCCGCTCTTCATGGTAACGGTGATGGTTGCTTTTCCCGTCTTCTTTGCCGTGATCCTTCCGGTCTTACGATCGACCACTGCCACTTTTGTATTAGAAGAGGTCCAGGCGGATACCGAGTCCGTAGAATCACAGTTCTTTATTTTCAGCTCAGAGGTAGATTTCTTCACCTGGAGAGGCAGGCTTGACGCATTTAATTTCACATACGCTTTCTTTTTGGGCAGTGTTTCTGTCTTTGTCACGCCGCATCCGTGTTTGCAGGTGTACATGATCTTTCCGGTCGCCGTTACGGTAGCTTCCTTCATCACCGTACCCTTGTCAAACACATGGTTCTGCACCGTGACGGTACAGACCGCTTTTACATTTGTGTCCAGACCGCTGCTCACGGTAATGACCGCTTTCCCTGCTTTCTTTCCCACCACGCAGCCGGAGGAGCTTACCGAAGCAACTGTGGTATCGGATGACCGGTATCTGTAATTCATGCCGCCATCCGCACCCGCCGGATAGTATCCTGTGACGACCACATATTTTTCCTGGCTGACATCCAGCGTAAGTTCCGTATCCTTCAATGTGATGTCCTTCACAGGAACCTTGATACCATGCTTCTCCATATAGGAGGTCTCCGAAAGTGCGGGAAGCACAAAGGGATCATATTCTACACTGTCATTGAAACGTCCCACCGGAATATGATCTCCTAAGACCGTTGTACCGTATTTTCCCATCGTTTGGGATCCCGCAAGAAAATAGGTGTCATCCGGGACGTCTGTTTCCCGGTCATCCCATGTGGCATCCACCAGATACCACTGACCATCATCCATCTGAACATAATTCCACATATGATCGGAAATGACATTTCCGATGGAATCCAGACTGGAACCTCCCGTAACCAGAATGCAGGGAATATTGTTGGCATTGCAGATCAGCTTAAACAGTTTTGCGTAACACTCGCATACACCCCGGTGCTGATACTTATCCAGCAGTCCTCCGGTGATCGTATGTCCGTATTCCGCATAAGGGCTTCCGCTGTTGTAACGGATCAGCTTTATGACGTAGTCATGAGCCGCCCGCACTTTTTCATAAGTACCCGATACCTTCTTTACCGCATCGATGGCCTTCTGAAGCTCTTTATCCGTCTGCGCCAGTTCTCCCCGGATCCCGCTGTAATAGTCCCGCGGCGTAAGCTGGATCTCGGAACAGTACCCCTGCTTATCGTCCTCCGAGGAAAGGAGCCAGCCCTGAAAGGTGTTCAGCCAGTAATATTCTCCATAATCCTTAATGAACGCATGGACAGCCTTTGCCAGATCGTCTTCTGCCTGAAGCCGGTCTGCCGCACTTTTAAACTGACACGGATTTTGCAGCTGGATAGAGATCGTATGATTGGATGTATAGGATCTCATGTTGGCGATCCGGGCAAGCGTGTTGTATACCTGTGCCGCATTTCCATACAACTGGCTTCCATAAGCCCACCCGGAAGAAGACATGGAGTACATGTCATCCATTGGCGCTCCGTCTTCCTCTGCCTGATCCTGTTCTGTTGTTTCTACCGCTTTTGCACGCTGCAGATGGGCTCCCGAAGTGTCCGAAAGATCTGTACGCCAGGTCTCTGACGCTGATGCAAAACAGCCTGCCGTCAGGAACACCAGAAGCAGACAGATCACCGCTGCGTATCTCTGCACTCGATTCTTTTGTTTCTCCCGTTTCATCGGTATCCTCCCACTTTCTGCAAGGCCACTGGCTCTATTTGTTTCCATTATATTTTACCCGATTCCGTTTCGCAAGTGCTCCGCAAAATTTTTCTCTTTTCACAGATACCGGCGGATTCCTGTTCAGATTTTTCCTAAAAAAGAAAGCCGATGACTTTTCTCAGTCTGAGTCATCGGCTTTCTTTAACAAACTGGCTTCTCCAAACGTGTGAAGCGTTGGGGTCTTTTCTCCTTTTGTGAACGGATTCGCATAAAACAGCAGTGTTCCTTTCCTGGTCTGTGCTCCGAATCTTATCCAGTGATACCCTTGCCCTGACGGAAAGGTAATTGTCCCGTTATACTGCTTCCACCCGCCTTTTTCGGATTCTTCATAAAGCTGTATCGTTTCTCCATCTTTCTTGTAGAAAACCTGAGGATCCTGTTCATGAGTCCTTATTTTCAACTCAAATTCCATCCTCTCGCATTCTTTCGGCAGGCGGTCTCCAAACCGGTATGTTTCGGACATCCGATTTCCATCTGTCTGACAGAACTCACAGGAAAACCGGATCTCACAGTCACGCGTTACGTATACGTGGCAGTTCTGTATACTTTCGAAAAGGTTCTCCGGAGTCATCGCCTCCATATAACACCAGGTAGACGGATTCCCCGGCTTTGCCGCCATGGGTGAATTCCCATACCGCTCTGTTTCTTTCAGGTGTACGTCACTTCCGCCTACTGCACAGATACGATGCCCGTCTGACCATAAAAGATCCGATAATGCAACTGCCTTTTTATTTGCCTCTTCTGCATGATACTGAACCGCATATTCAAAGGTCGGGTTATTATCTATTTCCAGACAGTCAAGCTTTGACAAAGGCAGTTCCCTGTCTTTACAGCTCCATTGGTCTAAAAACGGATGATTCAGACTCACTATCTTTTTCCCTGTCCATATCACATTTCTATGACCGCTTTCTTCTGAAATTTCCATTCCGGGCAATACCATGCAGCCGGTCAGCGGCCATTTCTTCTGCCAGACATTGTGATCGGTAACCGCATAAAAATCCAGCCCTTCCTGTTCTGCCCGTATTTTCATTTCTTTTGGCGTATCATGACCGTCTGACTTCGTCGTGTGAATATGCAGATCTCCCCGATACCAGCGGCTCTCTTCAGAAAAAATCTGATCCTCTTTCAGTCCGCTATATGTTTCATCTGCATTTTGTATCCAATTGTATACCGGCAGATCCGGATTTCCGTTCAGACGCTGTCTCTGTAAGATCTTCGCCAGGTCTTTTACTGAATTCAGACAAATATCCGCATTATTTCTTGCATTCTTTTCTTCTCCGGTCAGCACCAGACAGGTATCGATTCCCGCCTGCTGGCCGCATGCAATATCCGTATAGCAGCGATCACCAATGATCAGCGCCTCTTCTTTTTGACAATTCCATTTTTCCAGCACATATTCTGCCATCTCCGGATGAGGCTTGCCCAGAAACTGCGGCTTTCGGTTTACCGCAAGAGAGATCATCTGACTGATGGCGCCACAATCCGGAAGCATCACACCGTCTTCGTACGGACAACACAGATCCTCATTGGTTGCATACCATGGAAGTTCATATTTTTCCAGAATACGGCACAGCACGGTAAGTTTTTCGTAAGTCAGTTCTCTGTCATAAGTTGTCAATACCGCTGCAATGTCCTTTTCTTCTTTGTCCGTCACATTCAGTCCAAGTCTGCGGCATTCCCATAAGAATGCTTTTGTTCCGGAAACAAAAATTCTCCGGTCACCATATCTTTTTTTCAGTTCTGCAACAGCAAAGGTTCCCGCCGTCACCACTTCTTCTTCCGAGATCGAAATTCCCCATTTGCGGAACTTGTCTACATATTCCGCCGCCCCTCTGGATGAATTGTTTGTAAAATAACAGCAGATTCCCTGCTGCCTGCGTATCTCATAGATCAATTCCGCTGCGCCGTCGATCAGCTGGTTTCCCAGTGCCAGCGTACCGTCTATGTCCATAATAAATAATCTTTTTCTCATCGTCTATTTAATTCCCGAATGTACAAAACTTTCTATAAATTGTTTCTGAAATACTACAAATAAAATCAGCAGTGGTGCACACACCAGAAATGTAGCCGCACTTACATCACTCCACTGCGCTCCTGTCTCAAAGGACATGGCAAACATCGCAAGCCCCAGAGACAGCGGTCTTTTGGACACAGAATCCGTCATAACCAACGGCCACAAAAAGTTATTCCACTGATAAGATACGGAAATCATGCCAAATGCCACAAAAGCCGGTTTCAGAAGCGGTACATAGACTTTTGCAATGATCTGCATAAAGGATGCCCCTTCCACCTGCGCAGCTTCTTCCAGTTCATAGGGGATGGTCTTGATGGTCTGGCGAACGATCAAAGTTCCCATCGCCGATGCAAAGAATGGCAGCGCAATTCCGATACGGCTGTCATTTAACCCCAGTTTCACCATCAGACTGTAATTGGGCAAAATCAATACTTCCGGTGCGATCATCATCTGTGCCAGGAAAATAACGAACAAAATTTTGCTTCCGTAAAAATCCAGCCTTGCAAATGCATAGCCCGCAAGGGTAATCAGCACCAGCTGCACCGTCAATACCAGCAGAGTTATTAAAATCGTGTTTCCATAATACTGTAAAAAAGGCACCGCCTCAAACACATGACGGATATTTTCCAGTGTAGGCTGCACCAGTGCAAAAAGATCCAGTGCTTTTCCGGAGGGAATAAATGCAGTTCGTATTACCCAGATTAAAGGAATCACAGAAATTATCATCAGCATCCACATCAAAGTGCGGTAACATATATCCCCGATACTTAACTTTTTTATCATGTCTTTTTGTCCTCTATTCGTTATAATAGGCATGTCTGTCATCGTAGAAAAACTTCACTGCCGTAACGATCAGCAGGATTCCTACCAGAATTACAGTCATGGCAGATGCTTTTCCATTGTTCCAATAGTCGAATCCAGTCTGGTAGATATAAAACAGCAGCATATTTGTTGCATTTCCGGGTCCACCCTTGGTCATGATATACAAATGGTCTACTGTTTTAAAAGCACTGGTCAGTGCAATGATAAACACATACATGGTAGTTGGTTTCAGAAGCGGCCAGGTGATCGCTTTAAATCTTCGAAATCCTGAGGCTCCGTCAATTTCTGCCGCTTCAAATATTTCTTTCGAAATACCGTTTAGTCCTGCAATATAAAACAGCATCAGATATCCCGCCTGTTTCCAGATCAACATAACGATAATAGCCCAGATGGCTGTTTTCCCATCTGCCAGGAGCCGCCAGTTGGAATTGATATATCCAAGAAGTCCGTAAATCGGTGTATAGATAAACATCCAGATATTGGCTGCTGCCACCAGCGGTATAAAGGTTGGATAAATAAATCCGATTCTGGTCACAGTTTTCCCAAGTTTCCCTAGTGAATTGGAAAAAGATGCCATCGCCACACCCAGAATAATACTGGCCGGCACAGTAACCGCAGCAATCAGAAGATTATTTCTGAAGCACTCCCAGAATATCGGATCGGATGCCAGCGCCCGATAATTATCCAGCCCGGCAAATACGGGCTGTATCGTTGTCAGGTCATCTTTATAGAAGCTGGAGATCGCACTCTGAATAATCGGATATACTGTAAAAATTCCAAGAAACACCAATGACGGCAGTAATAACAGCCATGCCCGGAAGCTGGTTTTCCATTTTTTCTTTCTCGCCCGTTCCTGAACGACAGTCAGGGACACCCGTGATGTCCCTGACTGTATCACCGGACCGGTAAGTACCTGCTCTGCTGTACTCATAAAGTCCTCCTGATTTAAAACAATCTTTGTTATCGGTATGCCTGCAGGATTCCATCTGCGGTCTGCTGTGCAGTTGCCAGTGCTGTTTCCACATCCTGCTGATCTGTCATCACATAAGAAATTGCATCATCGATTGCTTTCTGTACTTCTGCCTGATTGTATGTGGACAGTTCCGCATATCCATATTCCAGCTGATCTCTTGCTACCAGACAGTATGGGAATTCTTCTGCATACGCTTTCATGCGTTCTGTCTCATAAGCGCTCGGACGGGTTGCTACATATCCGGTATCGATACTCCACTGAGCCACTCTTTCATCATCGGTCATCCATCTGATAAAGTCAAAAGCTGCCTGCTGACGTTCTTCGGATACACCCTTGAAGATGTAGAAGTTACCGCCTCCTGTGGGAGAACCGAAGGATTCCTTTTGCGGCAGCATGGCTACGCCAAAATCAAAGGTTGCATTGTTCTTTACATTTGTCAGGTTGCCGGTGGTATGATACATCATGGCTGTCTTTCCTTCCAGGAAATCAGACGGTGTCGTTGCCCATGCCACAATGCCGGATGGCTGTGAACCGTTTTCTGACAGGCTCTTCCAGAATTTTAAGCCTGTTGCGGTACGTTCATCATCATAATAGGTTTCTGTTCCGGTGTCATTCATCAGGTTAAATCCATTCTGCTGAACACAGAAGGTCTGCAGCATCCAGTACGCATAGCCGTCAGACGGAATCTGGATACCGTACTGTGTCGTCTGGCCATTTTCAGTGATTGTCAGTTTCTGTGCATCTTCATACAGCTCATCCCATGTTGCAGGCGGCTGTTCCGGATCCAGACCTGCTGCCTCAAATGCATCTTTGTTGTAATAAAGCACGATCGTACTTCTCTGCCACGGAACACCATATGTAGTTTCTCCGTCACGGCTGTTCATCATGAATCCATCATAGAATCCGTTCAGCCATTCTTTATCTTCCTCTGTGGTACAAAAGCTGTCGATATCTGCGATTGCGTCCATAGCAAGCAGAGAATATAAATCTATGGAGAACATGATCGCCAGATCCGGTGTATTTCCGCCTTTAATGGCTGCCTGTACTTTGGTTCTGGTATCTGCATAGCTTCCTGCATAAACCGGATTAATCGTAATATTCGGATTTTCCTCATGATACTGTGCACACAGATCATCGATCAAAGCATCCGGGCCGCCTCCTACGGAGACCGGAAAATACATAGTCAGTTCCATTGGTTCTGTTGTCGCTTCTTCCTGCGCAAATGCTGTAGTTCCAAGACTTCCCGCCAGCATCATCCCAGCCAGCAGCATACAAATTTTTTTCTTCATTTTTTTCTCCTCTCCTGATTGTTATCAGATGAGATAAGTATAAAAGAGAATTCTTTTTCCTGCTATCACGCTGAGGTAAAGCTTTTGTAAAATTTAAGGAAAACAGTGTAAAAAGTAAGTGAAACCCGGTGTGTGATTCCGGTCGACGTCAGCTGGCATCTTTATGTGCAGAATCGCTGCGCACACGAAACTTTGGGCCATGGTGAGATTTTGCGTATCCATGGCCCCAAAATCTTCAAAAAATTTCCTGCACAACTTCCCATTTTCTCTATACAAAAAAAGTCTTCCGTATGACCCAGGGTTTTGCAATTTTGCGTATCCCGACGATGAAGTTTTTTTGTAATGACCCAAAACGCCCCGTTCTAACGAAATATATACAATCTTTTGTAACCTGGACAATAAGTTTTTCCTTCATAGGCCCAATACCTCAGAACGGTTCCGCCCATTTTGAATATGCCACATCTAAGGAACCTCTACTCCCTTATAAAATGATACCAGTATCCGAATCTCCCCTCAGACTCTTCCGCCGCAGTCACTGCATCCGCATTGATTCCCTCTTTGAACTCCGGAAATCCATACATTCGCGCAAGATGGCGATCCTGGCTGTCATAATTCATTCCCGGAACACCCAGAAAGAATCTTCCATCTTTACAATGTCCCAACAAAAGATGCCCATATCTGACAAATCCCTTTACGACAAAGGGATTTTTTCCATAATTCCACTCCCACTTTCCCAGAAAAGAAATATCTTTGGGAGCGATTCGGACACATTCCTCCACCTCTTCGTCTGAAAACGGATCAATCTGCGGATAGTGAAACAGAAACTGCTGCCACCGAAGTGCCAGTCCCGTTTCTTTTTTCTCCGGCTGTTCCCCTTCTCTCGACAGATTTTCTTCTACCGAAACCTCTGCCGCCGGGACTTCCTGCACAGGTTCTTCCTCTGCCGGGACTTCCTGCACAGGTTCTTCCTCCGCCGGCACCTCCAGCACAAACCGTTCTGCGCTCACCGGCTCTTCATCCCACACAGAAATATAATCTCTGTCCTCTCCCTTCAGCCAGATTCCCTTCAACTCTGCCAGTCCATATCCGGATCCACCGATCTGTTCTGTTCTGGTTCCGATTCTGAACTGACAGCTCCCGTTTTTCATCTGTCCTTCTCCAATGGGAATTCCCAGGATCCATTCCCGGATCCGGACAAATCCGTAGATCTTCACCTTCCCGGTTCTCAGATCCGGAAACTGCATACGAATCTGCATCCTGCAGTCTCCGTTTCTGGAATCCACTTTCACATATCCTGCATTATTTTCCTTTTTTTCATTTCGGTATTCGTAAATATATGCAAAAAAATGACGATATTCTGACACACTTACACCTCGTCTTACCTTTGTGTAAGTATATGCCAGAATATCGTTTTCATGTCATTTCCCAAAGCTACGGTTTCTCATCTTCTATTTCACCGTTACTTTAATCTTTACGTATTTCTTTCCCGATCTGACCGTGATCGTTGCTTTTCCTTTCTTTTTGGCAGTGATTTTCCCTTTGGAACTCACAGTGGCTATTTTCTTATTGGAAGAACTGAATTTCACAGTCTCCTGAGTGGTAATGGGCGTTCTGGTCACTTTTATCGTATAAGTCTGTTTTGTCTTCAGCGTCACTGCACTCTTCGGCACTGTGATCCTGGTGGTCTTCACTGTCCCGCTCTGCACGTTTACAATACAGCTTGCCTTTGCGCCACTCTTCATCGTGACCGTTATTACAGCCTTTCCGTTCTTTTTTGCAGTCAGCTTTCCAGTCTTTTTATTTACTGAAACAATGCTTGGCTTATCAGAAGTCCATTGAGCAACGGAATCCCCCTTCGTGTAGGACTTGATTTTCAAAGCCGTAGTGCTCTTTTTGCGCTGCAGAGGAATGGATGAAGCATTTAAAGTAACCTTCGTCCGGGCAATACTTTCCGAAGCGATCTTCTTGCCGCAGACGCTGCAATACTGCTCTTTCACCCCGGTTTTACTTCCCGTAGCACTCTTTGTTACCTTCCACTCTCCTGCCGTATGTCCTTTGGCACTTCCGTAGCTTCTCGTCTCACTGGCCCCGCAGTAGGCACAGGTTCTCTTCTGAACTTCTGCACTCTCGCAGGTCGCTGCTGTCACCGTCTGCCAGGAACCGTAGCTGTGCCCAGTGGCCGGTATTTCTGCCTCCTCCAGCTGCTTCTGGCATACCGTACAGTTTTTCACTTTCTTTCCGGTTTCCGTACAGGTGGCCGCTTTGGTTACCTTCCACTCTCCTGCCGTATGTTCTTTGGCACTTCCGCTTCTCGTCTCACTGGCTCCGCAGTAGGCACAGGTCCTCTTCTGCACTTCTGCACTCTCGCAGGTCGCCGCTGTCACCGTCTGCCAGGAACCGTAGCTGTGCCCCGTGGCCGGGATTTTCTCCTCTTTATCCAGATACTTCTGACATACGGTACATTTTTCTATCTTCTTCCCGGCTTCCGTACAGGTGGCCGCTTTTACAACTTCCCACTCAACCGTATGCTCTTTGGCACTTCCGTAGCTTCTCGTCTCACTGGCTCCGCAGACACAGGTCCTCTTCTGCACTTCTGCACTCTCGCAGGTCGCCGCTGTCACCGTCTGCCAGGAACCGTAGCTGTGCCCCGTGGCCGGTATTTCTGCCTCCTCCAGCTGCTTCTGGCATACCGTACAGTTTTTCACTTTCTTTCCGGCTTCCGTACAGGTCGCTGCTTTGGTTACCTTCCACTCTCCTGACGTATGCCCTTTGGCCGGAACAGGCTCCTTTTTCTCTGCCGAACACCCTGCATTGGTACAGGTATACCTCTTTACTCCGTCTTCCAGGCAGGTTGCTTCTTTTTCTGTCACAGGATTTCCGTACACATGAGCTCTCACTGTCACGGTGCACTGGGTTTTTACCTCCGGGTATTCTCTGCTGGACACCGTGATCACAGCCGTTCCGGGTTTCTTTCCCAAAATCTTTCCGCTTGTATCCACCTCTGCAACAAGCGGATCTGAAGATACATATTTCACCTCTTTTCCTACGTTTGCATTCTCTGGCAGATACCCGGACACGTCAAGCTGTGACGTACCGTCTTCTTCTACGATCATTGTTGTCTGATCCAGGGTGATTCCTGTCACTTCTATCTCTGAAGCCGTTTCATAAGCTTCCATTGCCATGGCCGGTAATATAAAAGTCTCATAACTTACCGAAGAGCTGAAGCAGCCTACCGGCAAATGATCTTCTCCCACTTTTTTCCCGTTGAATCCCTGGCTGTTATATCCTGCCAGAAAATAATTGGTATAAATTCCGTAGCTCTGGTCATCCCAGGTCACATCCACCACATACCAGTTCCCGTCTTCCATCTGGACGTAGTTCCACATATGATTTGCAATGACGTTTCCGCTGCTGTCTTTGGATTTTCCACCGGTCACCAGAATACAGGGAATTCCATTTTTCTCACAGATCAGGCGGAAGAGCTTCGCATAACACTCACAGACTCCCAGATGATTATATTTTTCCAGCAGACCTCCTGTGATGGTATGACCGTAAGCGGCATTCAGATTCGCACTGTTGTAAGTGACCAGTTCTGCCACATAGTCATGGGCCGCTTTGACTTTCTTATATCTTCCGCTGATTCCCCGGATTTTCTGAATGGCCTGATTCAAAGCTTCATCGGTAATACCGAATTCCGAGCGGATCTCCGAATAATAATCCCTGGGATACAACGTCAGCGAATCGATGATTACACAGTCATTTCCCACCGAATACTGCATACCAATCACAAAATAGTAGATCCAGTATTTCTCCCCATAATCCCGGATGTATGCATGGGTTGCCCGATTCCATTCTTTCTGCGCCTTCTGATATCCGCTGGACTCCCTATAAGTCCCTGTCGTACCGGAACAGATATAAGGCTGGGATAATTTTACCTGGATTCCCTTTTTAGAGGATGAAGACTCATAATAATACTCCTTCATATCCGTTACGGACTCCAGCGTCTTGTAGATCTGCAGTTCATTTCCGCTAAGCTGATCTCCGTAATCCCATCCCGAGGATGTCAGTCGAGAAGAAAAATACTGAAAAGACGGTGCCTCCTCAAGCGCAGCCCCTGATGTATCATCCAGGATCGCAGCCTCCATTTCTCTCTCAACACTCTGATTTCCTGCCGCAAAAACGAAAATAGGGCACGTCCAGATGATTCCTGCCTTCAAAAGCAGAATCCCAACCCAGATTTTCCATCTTCCTGCCAGACTTTCTCTTTTCACGCTCATACTCCTTTCAACCGTTCCACCTTGCCTGCGATCTCCTCCACGATCCTGCGAATCGCCTTTTTCTCACAATTCACCGTAAGATCCGCATATTTCTCATAATACGGGATCCGTTCTTCATACAGATCCATCAGCGTCTGCCCCTCCTTCAGGGCCACCCCTCTCTCATGAAGATCTCCCAGACGTCTGGCGATCGTATGATGGGACAGTTTGAGATAGACTACCGTTCCGATCTTTTTCAGATGCTCCATGGCTTCCTTTCCGTAAATGGCACTGCCGCCGGTGGCCAGCACCGTACGTTCCAGTTCCAGGGAAGCATTGATCCGATTCTCCACTTCCAGAAATCCTTCCTGTCCCTTTTCCGTAATGATCTCATGCAGAAGCTTTTTCGTCCGCTCCTGAATGACCAGATCCGAATCCACAAAACAATACCCCATTTTTTTTGCAAGTACCACGCCAACGGTGCTTTTTCCCGCACCGGGCATTCCGATCAGTATGATATTGTTCATGATGCACTCCTCATTTTACGCTATCCGGGAAAATTCTGTTTTTCCCAGCCGTTTTTGATCTTTTCTTCCAGTTCCTTCAAAGGCTTCAGACCGCTTAAGGAATCATAAGCCGCCACACAGCAGGCTCCCTGGGCTGCCGCCAGGTGGATACACATCTCAAAGGGATACCCTTCCAGCATGGAGGTCAGAAATGCGGCTATGGTAGTATCTCCCGCTCCGGTCCCGGACAGCACTCTCTCCGGTACATAACTGATCTCAAACCCTTCCCGGTCCGCCCAGTCTTTTTCATCAATCCCCACGATCCCGGAAAGTTCCCGCAGCTTCTCTTCGCCTGCTGTCCTGTAATACAGTCCGGGAGCCCCGCATTTGAGCATCAGTACCTTTGCTCCAAGCTCCATGCACTGATCCGCCACCGGTTTGATATCCTTTTCCGGATCCAGGATCATTGCCATATCCCCACCTCCGGCACGGGCAGCCCACTTTTCATATCTGGGCCGGTCGATCATCCAGCACAGTTCTTCGATACTGGGCACAAAAAAATCAATATAGGGCAGTGCTTCTTCCAGGATCTTTCTCCAGTCTTCCCGTCCGCCTTCACTTTTCCCGTCAATCATCGCCAGATCCACAGAAGTGGCAATCCCTCTTGCCTTCAGCATTTTCACCATTTCCAGAAATTCTTTTCCGCCGTCCCGATACATATTTCTCATCAGAGAGGGATATCCGAAATGAAACAGGGATACGCCGCTTAGTTTTTCTTCCGGAATATCCCGATAGGAAAAGGTATCATTGCATCCCGGATCATGAAGAAACGTACGGTCAATTCCGGGAAGCGCAATGGCAATGGTATAAGAGGTCCGCTCTCCCTCCGCTGTCAGGATCCCTTCTGCGGCATCGTATCCTTCAAAAATATTCTTAAGAATCGTTCCCAGTTCATCCTTTCCGGTCTTTCCCATCAGGCACACATCCGCTCCCAGAATCTTCATGGCCAGGCCGGTATTGGACACCGCACCTCCCGTATGGATATCGATTCCGTCCATCTGAACGAGTTTTCCGGGCACCAGCACATCGGCAACTTTTTCCACCTTCTGATAAGCCGGAAATACAGGTGTAATATCCACACATACATGTCCCGCTACGATCACTTTCTTACTCATACGTTCCTCCTGTCCGTCACTTTTCCGTACAAATTTTTATTTCTGTGAAGGAATGCTGTAGAAGATATTTTCCTTCTCCAGATCCACTTTCACGTCATCATCCACTTTCTCTGTACATTCCCGGTCATAATAGAAGTCCTCATATCCTTCCGGAAATGCCGGATATAAGGGGCAGTCTGCCGAAATTGTAGCAGTAAATGTCTTTTCCGTTTCCGTATCCGGATCCAGTACAAAGGTAATCGTTTTGGTCTGGGGAGCCTTCATCACGTCCTGATACATCTGTTCTGCGATTTCCGGCCTTTCCGGATTGTAGGTTACCTTTATACACCCGAAATCCACCTCTGTTCCGTCCGCTTTTACGATAACCTCATCCACTTCCTGAAGAGCCAAAGTCTGCGCATCCACTGTATAGGTCAGTTCCATATAGCTTCCCTCTTCGTACTCCATACCCATAGATTCAAGATTCGCCCTGGTATCTTCCTCAGCGCCGCGCGTTCTGACAATCAGAACATCTCCGTCCTTCACACATTCCTCGATCGTCTCTCTCTCCGAAGATTCCATATCCAGAACATTTTCAAACACTCTCTGGTTTTCGTGGTACCAGTTTTCATCCATACAAAGATATACCTGATATTCCCCGTCTTCTTTCCACATAATTACATTGTCCGCATAAACTTCTGTAAATTCTTCCTCTCCGTTGATAAACGTGATACTTCTAAATTCCGGATCCGCATAATCTATCTCTGCATAATCCCCGGAATTGATTTCCACCCGGTAGCTGATCCCTTCTTTCAGGAAATCTGCTCCCTCGTTTGCCTCTACGATCTGACGCATGGTCACCTGCTCCGCTTCCTCAGCGCTCACATTCCATACAGACAGTACCATCATACACCCCGTTATTGCTGCTGCCAGTTTACTTTTCATAAAAGCCCTCCTTCTATATTTTGATGACAATCAGGAATGCCACCGGCGTTCTTGATCTCAAAATCTATCCTGATTATACCAGACCCCGTTTTATCCCGCAATGTTTTCCTTATTTTTTGCAGCTGGAATGCCGGTGGCATTCCTGAATCTTTTTCCAAATAGGGTCTTCTCAAAATCGGTCAACAGGCACTATACTGTATCACAGGGGGTATGTTTATGAACAATAAATTTTTTCTCCTGCCGGAAGAAAAACAGCAGGCCATCATCAATGCCGGCTTTCAGGTGTTTTCCCGGAACTCCTACCGCAAAAGTCCCATGAGCGAGATCGCAGATGCCGCCGGAATCAGCAAGCCGCTTTTATTTCATTACTTTCACAACAAGCTTGGTCTCTATCTGTTCTTATGGGAGGAGGCAGCCCAGACCACACTGGACTGTCTGAATCGGTACGGCTGTTATGAGAAAACAGATTTATTTGATATGATGTCCGCAGGTATGCAGGCAAAGATCCGGATCATGAAAAAGTATCCCGACATGACCGGTTTTGTAATGAAAGCTTTTTATGAAAAAGAACCGGAGATCCGCCTGGCGATCCAGGAAAGCTACCAGACTCATTTTCACCGCAAGGCCTACCGGGCCCTGCAGAAGTTGGATCCCGGGCAATTCCTTCCCGGGCTGGATCTGAAGCTGATGTATCGGGAAATGTACTGGGCATCGGAAGGTTATCTGTGGGAAGCGCTGCAAAGGGGCCCGCTGGATGTGGACCGGATTGAAAAAGATTTCAACGAACTGATGGATTTCTGGAAACAGATCTATCTGAGAAAAGAGGAGGGATAAGGATTGGATATGATCCACACAGAACAACTGACAAAATATTATGGAAAAGCCAGGGGCATCACAGACCTGGATCTGACGGTCTCTGAAGGAGAATTTTTCGGCTTTATCGGCCCTAACGGTGCCGGGAAAAGTACCACCATCCGGACTCTGCTGGGTCTCATTGAAGCAAATTCCGGGACTGCATCTGTCCTTGGAAAAATCATCATCGGGCAGAATGTATCCCCCATAAACCGCCGGGAAGTGCTCTCCGAGATCGGTTACCTTCCTTCTGAAGCCGTCTTTTACAACGGCATGCGGGTACGGGATATTCTGCGCCTGTCTGCAGATCTTCGAAAAAAAGACTGCCGGAAAGAGGCGAACGAACTCTGCGAACGTCTTCAGCTGGATACTTCCAGAAAAGTAGAGGAACTTTCCTTCGGAAACCGGAAAAAAGTGGGAATCGTCTGTGCGCTTCAGCATAACCCCAGGCTGTGTATCCTGGATGAGCCCACAAGCGGGCTGGATCCTCTGATGCAGAGAGAGTTTTTCTCTATTTTAAAGGAACGAAACCTTCGAGGAACCACGGTGTTCCTCTCTTCCCATATTCTATCCGAGATCCAGCGTAACTGCACCCGGGCAGCCATTATCCGGGAAGGCAGGATCATCGCCTGCGATACGGTGGAAGCCCTGTCAAAGACAAGTGCCAAACGTATCACTCTTCACGGCACCACAGACCTTACCGGCCTTGCTCACGTCCGGGATACGCATCTTCTTGAAAACGGCATCAGCTTTTTATATGGCGGTGATATCCGGGAACTGACGGCATATCTGTCAAAACTTCCTCTGACAGACCTCTCCATTGCAGAACCGGACCTGGAAGAGATCTTTCTTCATTATTATACCGAAGGAGGCGAATCGAAATGACGATCTTAAGACACGAACTGCGTCAGGGCAGACTTTCCTTTCTGATCTGGACGATCTCCATTGCATTTTTGCTGTTGATCTGTGTGTTTCTGTTTCCTGAAATGAAAGCACAGATGGCTGGGGTCTCTTCCCTGTTTGCCTCCATGGGAAGCTTTACCAAAGCCTTCGGTATGGATGTGCTGAACTTTGGGGAACTGACCGGCTTCTATGCCATTGAATGCGGCAACATCATGGGACTTGGCGGGGCCTTCTTTGCCGCTTTCTGCGCCGTGCCCATGTTATCCAAAGAAGAAAAGGATCACACCGCTGAATTTCTTCTGACTCACCCGGTAAGCCGCCGGCGTATCGCCGGGGAAAAACTGGGTGCAGTCCTGCTGCAGATTACCCTTATGAATCTGCTCTCCTTTGTCATCGTGATCCTCTCCATACTGATGATCGGAGAAACCCTCCCTCTGAAGGAGCTCAGTCTGCTTCATGTGTCCTACTATCTTCTTCAGCTGGAGCTTGCCGGCATCTGCTTCGGGATCTCCGCATTCCTTCACAGCAGCGGATTCGGAATCGGCCTTGGTATCGCCACCATTGCTTACTTTCTGAACCTGATCGCCAATCTGTCCGACCGTGCCGCATTTTTAAAATACATCACGCCCTTCGGATACGCAGACGGCGCCTCCATCATAAGCAGCGGTTCCCTGGATCCTGCCATGCTCATTCCCGGAATGCTTCTTGGCGCTGCCGGGATTCTGATCGGATTCTGCAAATACTGCAGAAAAGATATTGTCTGATCCGATTCCGCCTGTTTTCTGCGGAGCACTCCATTTTCCTGTGGAGTGCTCCGTTTTTTCTTGCATTTTCACAGCAAAAGGCGTATGCTGATAGTCAAAATGTTTGATTATCGAAAGGATTTTGTCATGAACCCATTAAAAAAATGTTACTGCCGTACCTTTCAGACAGTATTTAAGATCGCTCTCCCCTTCCTGCCTTACCGTACACCGGAGATCGTCGGAAGTGTGAAGGCTCTCCCGGAGGTGATCCGGAAGAAAAAATGCAGCAACGTCCTGATCATCACGGACGCCGGCATCCGTAAGCTGGGACTTCTGGACCGCCTGGAGACCGCACTCACGGACAACGAACTTCTTTATACGATCTATGATAAAACCGTGGCAAACCCAACCACAGACAACGTGGCGGAAGCCATGGAGCTGTATCTGACAAACGGCTGCGACTGCATCATCGGTTTTGGCGGCGGCTCCAGTATGGACTGTGCCAAGGCTGTAGGAGCCCGGATCGCCAGACCTCACACGCCCCTCTCAAAAATGAAGGGGATTCTGAAGGTCCGCAAAAAACTGCCCCTTCTCATTGCCATCCCCACCACAGCGGGAACCGGCAGCGAGACCACTCTGGCAGCCGTCATCACCGACGCCCGGACACGCCACAAATACGCCATCAACGATTTTCCGCTGATTCCCCGGTACGCAGTACTGGATCCCAAGGTCACCTTAAGCCTTCCGCCATTTATCACTGCAACCACCGGTATGGATGCGCTGACCCATGCGGTGGAAGCCTACATCGGCAATTCCACCACCTGCGGAACCCGTAAGAATGCTCTTATGGCAGTGAAACTGATCTTTGAAAACATCGATACTGCCTACACGGACGGAACCAATGTGGAGGCCAGAAGAAATATGCTTCATGCAGCCTACTATGCCGGCTGCGCTTTCACCAAATCCTATGTAGGCTATGTCCATGCCGTTGCCCATTCTCTGGGAGGGGAATACAACGTGCCCCACGGACTTGCCAATGCGGTACTGCTCCCCTTTGTCCTGGAATCCTACGGTCCTTCCATCCACAAAAAGCTCTGCCGCCTGGCGGCAGAAGCCGGACTCTGTGAGAAAGGAACCCCGGAAGCAGAAGGTGCACAGTTATTTATCGATGCCATCCGGGAAATGAAGCACCGCTTCGGCATCGGAGATACCATTGATGCCATCCGGGAAGAGGACATTCCCAAGCTCGCTCATTATGCAGACAAAGAAGCAAACCCGCTGTATCCCGTGCCGGTTCTGATGAACGCAGCCGAGCTGGAACAGTTTTATGTGAAACTTATGACGAAAGGAGAAGAGCAGGCATGACAGAACAGGAGATCCATCAGCTTCTTATCAATCAGCGCACCTTTTTCCGGTCAGGGAAAACGCTGCCCGTGTCTGACCGTATCCAGGCACTGAAACAGCTTCGGGCATGCATTGTGCAGCACGAAGAAGAGATTTACGCTGCCCTGAAAGCAGATCTTGGCAAAAGCAGATCCGAAAGCTATATGTGTGAAGTAGGTATGACCTTAAGCGAGATCACCTATATGGTCAAACATCTGCCCGCTCTGGCCAGAGAAAAGACGGCACTTACGCCTCTGGCCCATTTTCATTCCAGAAGCTACAAAAAGCCTTCTCCCCACGGAGTCGTACTCATCATGAGTCCCTGGAATTATCCGTTTTTACTGACCATGGAACCCCTGGTGGATGCCATAGCAGCCGGCAACACTGCCATCTTAAAACCAAGTGCCTATTCCCCCCGCACAAGCGAAGTGATTCACCGGATCATCTCCCGGTGTTTTCCTGCAGAATATGTAACGGTAGTCAACGGAGGAAGAGTAGAGAATACCTGTCTGTTAAAAGAACATTTTGACTATATCTTCTTTACCGGAAGTCAGGCGGTGGGAAAAGAGGTCATGAGAAACGCAGCCGAACATCTGACTCCGGTGACCCTGGAGCTGGGCGGAAAAAGTCCCTGTATCGTGGATGCCACCGCCAACATCAAACTGGCTGCAAAACGTATTGTATTCGGAAAATATCTGAACTGTGGTCAGACCTGTGTGGCTCCGGATTACATTCTCTGCGATCCGGCAGTCCATGACCGGCTGATCAAAGAGCTGCAGCGTCAGATCCGGAAACAGTTCGGCGCCAGTCCGCTTACCAATCCTTCCTACGGAAAGATCATCAACGAAAAACATTTTGACCGGATCCTTGGACTGATCGATCCCGCCAAAGTGATCTGCGGAGGCAAAAGCGACAGAGCTTCCCTGAAAATCGAGCCCACGATCCTGGATCAGGTAACCTGTCAGGATGCGGTTATGCAGGAAGAGATCTTTGGACCCGTTCTGCCGTTGCTTTGCTGTCCCTCTCTTGAAAAAGCCATAGAGGACATCAACGCCATGCCCCATCCGCTGGCTCTCTATCTGTTTTCTTCCGACAAGGCTTCCATTGAAAACGTCACCTCCCGGTGCGGCTTCGGCGGCGGCTGTGTCAATGATGTGATCATCCACCTGGCTACCAGCCATATGGGCTTCGGAGGTTTCGGGGAAAGCGGTATGGGATCCTATCACGGAAAAGCAGGCTTTGACACCTTCTCCCATTATAAGAGCATTGTGGATAAAAAAACCTGGATCGATCTTCCCATGCGTTATCAGCCCTACCGGAAAATCTATGACAAACTGATCCGGATGTTTCTGAAATGAGTTCCGCCCTTATAAAATAAGAATGTGCCTCGGCACATTCTTGCCCTGGGGGCTTTGTACTGAGATGACAGACTAAATACCCTTTAAACAAAAATCTATCAGGTTCATATGAGTAATACCATCTCTTGAAACTGTCATTTTATCCATGGAAACCACATATTTGGGATAATGATCCTGAACATTTCTATACGCTCCAAATTCACGTTCCGCCACAGTCTCATCTGCCAGAAGGTATGCCGCCTGCACATAAATTTTTTCGCTGCCCCGGGTGGCAATAAAATCTATTTCCCCTTTATGAGTTTTTCCTATATATACCTGATATCCCCTGGAGATCAATTCATTATAGCACAGAGTCTCAATGATATAATTATATTCATCCTTTACTCTATTCTTTTTAATATGAAAAAAAACCCAGATCACAAACATATGTTTTTTCTTCGAAAGACAAAATCTTCTTTCCCCTGTGTGTGTCATAATATTTTTTATTCATCACTTCCAGCCTCAATCTGTCTTTCTCCGTCAGATCGATTCCCAATTTCTGAAAACCGACAGGCATTCCCCGGTTGCACCCCGCCTGAAATCATGCTATGATAAAAACGCCCAAAATCGGACAAATTTTTTTAAAGGAGTACAGTTATGAATGCCGTTTTCATGATCCTGGCAATTATCGGTGCCTCATTCACACTGATCGGTCTTACCATTACGATCATCTTTTCCGCAGTTTCCGGCTTTTCGGTGATGTCCCTGATTCCGATGCTCTTTGTAGTCATCGGCGCCTGTTTTCTGACTGCCGTATTTGTTTTCCGGAAAAGGAAAAAAGATATCCTGAAAAAAGGTACCAAATATGCCGGAAAAATATACGGCTATGTGGAAGACCGTTCCGTTCTTGTCAACGGAAGCTATCCGGTGAATGTCAAGGTCCACTATTTTGACCGAAATCATATGGAAAAAGAAGCCATCATCCCCACCCAGTTTCCAAAGGGCTCCAGTCAGTATGCCATCGGCATGACTCTGGATCTCTATGAATATAACGGAAAATATAACTGGGATCCGAAGTCTGTCAGAAACGAAATGTTAAAAGGCGAAGAAGAACTGATGGACAACAAACCGGTGGAACCGGAAAAGCTGACTCTGACGGCAGTCAACTGCCCCAACTGCGGCAGCACCTTCCAGGCAGCCAGAGGATATGTAAGCAAATGCCCGTACTGCGGCAGTTATCTGAATGTATAGCGCAGTGTCCCGCAATCTGCGGGGCACTTCACTATAAAGTCAAAACCTTAGTTGGGGAATTTTAACCCCAACATCATCTATTTTGAGAGGAGAAATGTTATGAAACACACCAAAGAATTATCTCCGGCAGCCTATGAGCTGAACGGGAAAGTTCCCCTTTCTCAGGCAATTCCACTGGGCCTTCAGCATGTACTGGCCATGTTTGTGGGTAACCTGACCCCGCTTCTGATCATCACCAGTGCCTGCGGCATGGGAAGCGGCAGTGAATTTGCTGCGGTACAGCTTTCCCTGCTTCAGAATGCCATGCTGGTGGCCGGAATCGTAACCCTGATCCAGTTGTTTTCCATCGGTCCGGTTGGCGGAAATGTGCCTATCATTATGGGTACCAGTTCCGGCTTCATCGGAGTCTGCAACAGTGTTGCGGCTACCATGGGAGGCGGAGTCCTCGCCTACGGTGCCATTATGGGTGCCTCGATCATAGGAGGACTTTTTGAAGGGATCCTTGGATTTTTCCTGAAACCTCTGCGAAAATTTTTCCCGCCGATCGTAACAGGTACCGTGGTACTTTCCATCGGTCTGTCACTGATCTCTGTGGGAATCAATTCCTTTGGCGGCGGAAATAATGCAAACGATTTCGGTTCCATGGAAAACCTGCTCCTGGCACTTTTTGTACTGGTCGTGATCCTTGTCGTAAAACATACCGCAAAGGGCTTCTTAGGTTCTTCCTCTATCCTGGTGGGTATCATTGCCGGATATCTGGCAGCAATTATCATGGGACTTGTTCTTCCCACCACCGGAGTCACACCGGACGGCGTGGAATATACCAAAGCCTGGGTACTCAACTGGGATAAAGTAGCACAGGCAGACTGGCTTGCACTTCCCAAACCTCTTCCCGTAAAGATCGTGTTTGATCTTCGTGCCATCCTTCCGATCCTGATTATGTTCATTGTGACCGCCGTAGAAACCGTTGGAGATATCTCCGGCGTCATGGAAGGCGGACTTGGAAGAGAGGCTACGGATAAAGAATTATCCGGCGGCGTCATCTGTGACGGTGTCGGCTCCGCCTTTGCCGCATTATTCGGTGTGCTTCCCAATACCTCTTTCAGTCAGAATGTAGGACTGGTAGCTATGACCAAAGTGGTCAACCGTTTTGTCCTTGCAACCGGTGCGGTCTTTCTGATCCTCTGCGGCCTGATTCCAAAACTGGGTGCACTGATCTCCATCATGCCGCAGTCTGTTCTGGGCGGCGCTGCCGTCATGATGTTCTCATCTATCGTGGTCAGCGGAATCCAGTTGATCACCAAGACACCTCTGACTGCCCGCAACTTAAGCATCGTATCCGTGGCACTGGGCGTGGGCTACGGCATGGGTGCCAATACCAATATTCTGGCAAACGCTCCTCAGCAGATCCAGCTGATCTTCGGCGGATCCGGAATCGTTCCGGCTGCCGTGGTTGCCATTTTGCTGAATATTCTTCTTCCGAAGGAAAAAGAAGAGGCATAGGCCCAGACAGAAAAACAACTTTCAGCAGTTCTCATCCAGGTCATAGCAGAACACATCCTCCCTGCTTCGAAGCTCGTTCAAAAACTCTGTGTCCTGTTTACGCAGCACCCCAATGACCCGCTTCCTGTCTAACAATCTTCTCACCGCCTGCTGAAATTCAGGGCAACCGCTCTCAAGATATCCAATTTCATCCAGGGACACCCAGGCGGACGAACTTTCTCCCGCCCGATCGATCGCACCGATTCCCAGGCCCAGAAATCCTTCCCGGACCATTTCCATCCTGCCGCAGGAATCTGTGTCCCGGGATGTCTCTTCTCTTCTCCGCCCGATCACAGCCGTTTCTCCGGAACCGTTTTCTTTCAGAAGAACCTCTTTTCCGGGCACCGCCCAACTGGTCACACCAGGCAGTACTGCCTCTTTTTCCCCGGTCATCATCCCCTTCTCAGCCAGCAGCACAGTCAGCTTCCCAAGCAGCGTGGTTTTCCCGCTCCCTTTTTTCCCGGTGAGAAACAGATGGCGTTTTCCACTTTTTTCAAACGATCTGAGCACAGATTCCGGCGTCGGTCTCCGCTCCCACAGAGGCACCAGGTGCCGGTCTCCGTTTCTGTCCGTACACGGTACCAGACTCAGAGGGCCATACAGTTTTGAAAGAGCCTGCTCCATCTTCTGCAGGCTGTCCAGCCCCGGGCAGAGTACCGACTGTACCCTTCCATCCTTCATCAGCAGAAGCTGATCACAGAATTCCAGTGCCAGCACCGGATCATGAAGACAGAGCAGTCCTGCCCGTTCCTGTCCCACCGTCATCTTCTTAAGAATCGTGAGGATCCGGTAACGGTTGGGAAAATCAAGGGCACTGTCCGGCTCGTCCAGCATCAGCATCCCGGTGTCCTCCAGGATCGTCCTTGCCAGAAGCACAAGCTGCTTCTGACCTTCACTTAAGGTCTGAAAATCCCTGTCCTTCTGATCTTCCATTCCTACCTTCTCAAGAGCCCGGCAGGCTTTTTCACGCTGCATGCGGGAGGGCCGTTCCAGAAGCCCCAGCCAGGGATTCAGTCCCATCAGCACGACATCCAGAACCGGGAGTGAGATCCCGATCCCGCTTCTCTGAGGAATATAACTGATATGTCTGGCAAGTTCTCTTGCGGAGCACTCCTCCAGCCGGAGTTTTCCAAGATAACAGCTTCCCTCATGGGGGATCTGCTGGCAGACCGTTCTCAACAGGGTCGTCTTGCCGCATCCGTTTCCGCCCAGCAGCCCGGTCAGCGTGCCCTTGTCCAGTGAAAAAGAAACGCCCTGCAGAATCCGTCTTTTTCCGTATCCGGCAGTCAGTCCTTCCACCCGCAGCCACGATTCTCCCGTCATGTCCGTTCCTCCCTTCTCAGCATCAGATAAATCAAAAACGGCGCTCCCAGCAGAGAGGTAAAGACACTCACCGGCAGTTCTCCCGGGTAGACACTTCGAGCCAGCATGTCTGCCGCACAAAGCAAAAGCCCTCCCACGATCCCGGAGAGGCAGAATACGGCGCTGTTATTTGTTTTCAGCACCATCCTGGCTATATGCGGGGCCAGCAGACCAATAAACGCAATAAGGCCGGTCACACTGATCACCGAAGCCACCGTCAGGGTCGCCAGAAGCAGCACCAGAAGACGCATCTTTCCCACCAAAACCCCCAGCATCCTTGCTTCCTCTTCCTCAACCGACAGGATCAGGATCTGCCGGTACAAGACAAAAAGAAGCACAGTGCCGGCAATGCAGATGACCGCAGAAGCCGGCAGCTTTGACATAGTCACCCCGCTTAAGCTTCCCATGATCCAGTACTCAATAGACGCCAGCTCCTTCTCCGGATCCGCCGTCAGCTTCAGTATCATCAAAAGGGTCTGTGCCAGAGCCTGCACGGTGATGCCCGCCAGAACCACAGATGCCTTCCCGCTTTTCGGCGCAAGGGACGCAAGACACAGCGCCAGAACCACAGCCAGCAGCCCTCCTGCAAATGCCGAAATCGTCACGGGCACAGCAGCAGCGGAAATAAACAGGATCGCAAATGCTGCTCCTGCACTGGCTCCCGAAGAAACTCCGATGATGTCCGGAGATGCCAGAGGATTTCGAAAAACCGTCTGATAGACCATTCCTGCCGCTCCCAGCCCAAATCCTCCAAGGACAGCCATGCAGGTTCTCGGAAGCCGTAAAGTCCAAAAAACCCGCACTGCCCGGGCATCCCCCGACAGCAGTTTTTCTGCTGTCAGAGGATATTTTCCCAGACAGAGCGAGCATACAAATTCCACGATCAGTAAAACACAGACAAACGTCAGTATTTTACCGGTCACAGATTTTTCCTTCATCTGTTCTTCCTTTCCATGCACCTCTTATGATGCCATTTCCGGTGTGAACTTATAAAATGTTTCATAGAATTCCGTCACTGCCTGCTGCCACTGTTCTGCCGGATATTCCTGGGGATGAAGTACCGATGCCATCCACAGACTTCCCAGAATACTTCCGGGAACAGGAGAATCCCAGGCTTCCACGCTGCCCGGCATCTGATATACCTGCTGATTCTGTACTGCCGCACAGTCTGCCAGGTTTTCATCTGCCAACACATCCTCTGCAGTATACTCCGCATCTGCTGCCAGAATCATATACTCCGGATTCCATGCCAGAAGCTGCTCGTAGGAGATCTCAGCCCAGTAATCATCCGTCAGCTCTTCCGCTGCATTGACTCCGCCGGCGTTGACGATCTGGCTGTTCTGATACATCGCCGGACCTGCTGTGGACAGCAGGGCACTGTTGCCTCCCAGATATACAACCGGTTTTTCCACATCTTTTAATGCCTCTTCCAGGACAGCTTCCTGTGTATCATAAAAGCTTAACAGACTCTCAGCTCGATCCATGGTATCCGTAGCAGTTCCAAGAAGCGTGATCATTTCCTCCAGAAGCTCCTGATTCTCCGGCTTTACTGCCAGTACTGTCATGCCCAGTTCCTCCAGAGTCGGAATGGTATCCTTTAATTTTGCCGGAAGGATCACAAGATCCGGTTCCAGAGCCGCACAGCCCTCCAGGTCGAATTCTTTGGCTGTTCCTACGCTGGGAAGTTTTGTCAGCTCCGGCGCTGCCAGCTGATAGATGGCACGCTTGTCTGCTTTTGCTTCCACACCCACCAGGTTGTCTTCCTGATCCAGTGCGATCAGAAGGCTGGTGGAAATATAATATCCGCTAACCAGAGTCTCCGGTTTTTCTTCAATGGTCACCTCTCTGCCCAGCTGATCTGTCACAGTCACCGGGTAAGAGACCTGTGTATTCTGCTCTGTCCCTTCTGCCAGAACCGGACATCCCGCCATCAGACTGCAAGCTGCCGTCGCTGTTAACAATATACTGATTTTATGCTTCATAATATCCCTCCGTTATATTTTGATAACTATAACGATTCTATCAAAAATTTTTTCTTCTGCCAAGGTATTTTTCTGTGAACTCCCATGATAAATTGACTTTATTTGCCGTTGGGTATATAAATATCATAACAAAGCGTGTGATCGAGGTATATACTATGCACTCTCCGGCAAAAATATCAAAATTTAGAATTGTTGTTGTTCTGCTCCTGCTCCTTGAAGGGATTGTTTTGTCAGGAATCATCATTTATCTTGCATCCGACCGTTATTTCCAATCAGATGCTTCCGGAAACGGGACTGTTCTCAACTATCACGATTCCGAAAACGGCAAATATGTGCTGCACATAGGACTGAACGATAAGGATACCTATTCTCAGCTCATCTCTGCCGAGGAAGCAAAGGAGATGGTAAATGGGATATGCACGAAATACGTAGATGGATATACCGTAATGGAGGCAAACGGCGGATGGGTTGACGAAACGGGTACTTTGGCAGAAGAGAAATCGCTTGTTTATACTTTTAGCAACGCAGAAGAAACGGACGTGGTTTCCATCATGAATGAAGTACTTACTGCCCTGAATCAGAATTCCATTCTTGTCGAGCGGCAGGATATCTCTTATGCATATTACAGCGGAAAATGATTTCGGAGGATTTTTATGAGCAGAACCGAAAACAATATTCTGTTATTTTCAATTACCCTGTGCTGGGCAGCCTCATACGTTTTTATAAAAAATCTGCCGCCAGACCTGTCAACCTATGCATACCTGACGATGACCTGTGGTATTGCCGCTGCTTTGCTGACTATGGTGTTCTTTAAAAAAATCATAAAGACATCATTCGCTACCTTTCTCAAATCCGCAGCCCTGTCGGGCTTACTGCTTTTCAATCTGATTTTTGATAAAATGGGAATCGACAGGCTTGCTTCGTCTACAGCAAGTGTTCTTGCTTCGTCCTCAATCATGATTGTTCCTGTTGTTCTGATCATAATGAGAAAAAGGCCTTCCCGGAATAATATGCTGGGGGCTGTTGTGATCATGACGGGAATCATGATCACAAGCGGATTCAGAGCGGAAAACATTTTCAGCGAAGGCGCATTGTTTATGCTGCTTTCCGCTTTGGTGGCTTCTGTCTATACGATTGCAGCAGATAAAATCACAAAGGAAGAAGACCCACTGGTTTTAAGCATTTTGCAAATGTGGATTACGGCAATTTCAGGATTTATTATGTGGTTCCTTGAGGAACCGACTACTTTTGCTTCCCTTACATACACCAATGAAATGCTTTCGTCCATATTTATACTTGCATTTTTCAGTAAGGCATATGCTTACGTTGCACTTATGTATTCTCAAAAATATTCAGACCCGATGAGCGTAACGATCATCGCTTCCACCGAACCGATCGTTACGCTGGTGCTGGCTGTTCTGATACCTACGGCTTTTGAGGAGCATTTTACTGCTGCAGCTGTATTCGGTGCGGTTGTAATTATGATAGGAGCGATGATTTCGGAAACCGGTTTTCTTTTCCGGAAAGGAGGAAAAAAGCTTGAAGCTAAGTAAACCAAAGCAGTTTTTTATCGTGCTTGCCGCTTTTCTGGTGCTCGGAATCCCCTTTAAGGTTATGATACTTGTGGAAGGCTTTACCGAAGTCAGACCCGTAAATGCTCTCCCTCCGATAGCAGGAATGATATGCGGTCCTTTGGGCGCTTTCGCCTGTGGAGTGGGAAACATGATCGCTGACATGTTCGGTACGTTTAACGGTACTTCTGTTTTGGGTTTCTTCGGAAATATGGCTGCCGCATATCTTCCTTACAGGCTGTGGCATATTTATTCCGATGAACAGCCTAATCTGCATAAAAACAGTAATATTCTCAGATATGTGCTTATCTGCTTTTCGGCCGCCTTAACCGTAAGCTGGTTTTTAGGATTCGGACTTTACTATTTCTTTGGGACATGGATCGAAGATATCTATACCTATGTTCTATTTAATAATTTCGGATTTTCCGTCGGACTTGGTACACCTTTGTTCATCATGCTTTCTTCCGATGATGTGAAAATTGCCTGCGTTCACGGACCAAAGAAGTATCTTCTATTGAAAAATGAGAAGCTGAAAAAAAGCATTCCTGTCATACATACCCTGATTATGACGGTAATCATGGTATTGATCCTTGTATTTCATTTTTCACCTGCCGACAGTATGACACTTGGTGTTCTCACAGCCGCCGGAGTTTGCGGGATAATAGCCATATCAATATAAATAAGGATTCAGGATTTTCTCATTTCGTGTTTCATTGCACTTCACAGCTTTCTATGTTACACTAGGAATCAGATAATTTCGAAGTCGAGGTATGTTCTTATGATGACCATAAAAAACTATGTAAAACCCCAGACTCTGGAAGAAGCCTGGCAGCTGAACCAGAAGCGGGGCAGCCGTATCCTGGGGGGAATGCTGTGGCTGAAAATGGGGAAACGCAGAGTCCAGACCGCCATTGACCTGTCTGATCTGGGGCTGGATACGATTGAAGAGACCGGAGATTCCTTTTCCATCGGATGCATGGTCTCCCTGCGTGACCTGGAGCTTCATTCTGGTCTTGCCCGCTACACCTGTGGTGCCATGAAAGAAGCCCTTCGCCATATCGTGGGGGTGCAGTTTCGAAACCTTGCCACCGTCGGCGGAAGCATCGCAGGGCGTTTCGGATTTTCCGATGTTCTGACCATGTTTCTCGCACTGGACAGCTACGTAGAGATGTACAAAGGCGGCCTGGTTCCCATGGAGACCTTCGCTGCCACCGGATGCGGAACGGACATCTGCGTACGGATCATCGTCCGCAAGACTCCCCTGGCTGTGACCTACCACAGCGTACGGAATACGGCAACGGATTTTCCGGTACTTGCCTGTGCCGTCTCCCGCCAGGTTTCCGACGAGGAAGACTCCTGGAAATTTTCCATCGGGGCGCGTCCCGCAAGAGCCATACTCTTAAGAGATGAAACACAGCTTCTCTCAGGTGAGATCACCGCTGAAAAAGCAGATCTTTTCGGGGCTTATGCGGCCGAACAGGTGCCTACCTCTTCAAATATGCGCGGAAGTGCAGCCTACCGAAGCCATCTGGTAAAGGTTCTGACTTCCAGATCAATTCAGGAACTGGGAGGGATTTCATTATGACGATTCATCTGATCTTAAACGGAAAAAAACTGGAGGCGGAAGTCGCTCCGGATACCCTTCTTCTGGATTTTGTCCGGGAACAGGGCTGCGCCAGCGTAAAGAGGGGCTGTGAGACCTCAAACTGCGGGCTGTGTACCGTATTTCTTGAGGATAAACCTGTCCTCTCCTGCTCTGTCCCGGCTGCCCGTGCCGACGGCAAACATGTGACTACTCTGGAAGGCCTTCAGGAAGAAGCGGCAGAATTTTCTGCCTTCATCGCCGATCAGGGTGCCGAGCAGTGCGGTTTCTGCAACCCCGGTTTTGTCATGAACGCTCTGGCTCTGTTTCGGGAAAATCCTTTCCCGACAGAAGAAGAGATCAGGGAATATCTGGCAGGGAATCTGTGCCGCTGTTCCGGATATGAAGGACAGCTCCGCGGCATCCTTGCGTTTCTGGAATGGAAAAAAACAAAAGAAAAGGAGGCGCAGTCATGAATACCGTTAATAAGCCGGTCCGGAAAAAAGACGCCATGCAGGTGCTCACCGGACAACCGGTCTACACCGATGACATTGCTCCGGCAGACTGCCTGATTGTGAAGCTTCTCCGCTCTCCCCATGCCAATGCCATGATCCGGTCCATCCGCACCGATACCGCCTTAAAAGTTCCGGGAATCGAAGCTGTTTTCACCTGGGAAGATGTACCCCAGGACGGCCCCCGCTTTACCCAGGCGGGTCAGACCTATCCGGAACCAAGTCCCAGAGACCGTCTGCTCCTGGACCGCCACGTCCGTTTTGTGGGCGATCCGGTAGCCATTGTAGCCGGAAAGGATGAAGCCTGCGTAGACCGTGCCCTGAAAATGATCAAGGTAGATTATGAAGTTCTGGAACCTCTCCTGGATTTCCGAAAAGCCAAAGACAATCCCATTCTCGTCCATCCGGAGGACAACTGGGAAGCCCTCTGCCCGGTAGGCGCAGATAATAAACGAAACCTGTGCGCTCATGACGAATGCTCCGGCGGAGACATTGAAGAAGTCCTTTCCCACTGTGATGTGATCATCGACCGCACCTATCATACCAAAGCCTGTCAGCAGGCCATGATGGAAACCTTCCGTACCTTCTGCACCATCGACACCTATGGACGTCTGAATGTGGTCAGCTCCACGCAGATCGTGTTCCACTGCAGAAGGATCATCGCCAATGCACTTGGAATTCCAAAGTCAAAGGTTCGTGTCTCCAAGCCCCGTATCGGCGGCGGATTCGGAGCCAAACAGACCTCTGTCTGCGAAATGTATCCGGCATTTGTGACCTGGAAAACCAAAAAGCCATCCAAGATCATTTTCTCCAGAGAGGAATCTCTTAGTGCTTCCTCTCCCAGACATGAGATGGAGCTTCATGTAAGACTTGGCGCCACAAAAGACGGCATCATTCACGGAATCGACCTTTATACCCTGTCCAATACCGGTGCTTACGGGGAACACGGACCCACCACAGTAGGTCTGACCGGCCACAAATCCATTCCTCTTTACGGAAAAGCGGAAGCCTTCCGCTTCACCAGCGACGTGGTATATACCAATGTGATGTCAGCCGGTGCCTACCGGGGATACGGAGCAACCCAGGGACTGTTCGCAGTAGAGTCTGCCGTCAATGAACTGGCGGACCGGCTTCATATGGATCCCATTGCATTAAGGGAAATGAACATTGTAAAAGAAGGCCAGATCATGCCGGCCTACTATAACCAGGAAAATACCAGCTGTGCCCTGGACCGCTGCCTTGCCAGAGTAAAAGAAATGATCCATTGGGATGAAAAATATCCTGTCCGGGATATGGGCAACGGTAAAGTACGAAGCGTTGGTATGGGAATGGCTATGCAGGGATCCGGTATTTCCGCCGTCGATGTAGGAAGTGCCACCCTTCAGTTAGGCGATGAGGGTCTGTATATGCTCTCTATCGGTGCCGCTGATATGGGTACCGGATGCGACACCATCCTGGCACAGATCGCTGCCGAAGTCCTGGAATGCTCTGTTGACCAGATCTCCGTATTCGGAGCAGACACCGATGCCTCTCCCTACGATTCCGGTTCCTATGCTTCCAGTACCACCTATGTGACCGGAAAAGCGGTGGAAAAATGTGCCCTTCGCCTTCGGGAACAGATCTGTACTCTGGCCTCCGTTCTGCTTCACTGCAGCCCGGATGACGTTCAGTTCCAGGGGGACAGCCTTTCTGCCCCGGATGGGCAGACCGTTTCTCTTACAGAAGTAGTCACCGCTTCCCAATGCGGCTCAGACATTCCTCTGGCTGCCACCGAAAAGCATACTTCTCCCATCTCTCCGCCACCTTTCATGGTCGGTGCAGCAGAGTTGGAGATCGACCTGAACACCGGGGAAACCAAAGTGATCGAGTTTGCTGCCGTCGTAGACTGCGGCACACCGGTCAATCCCAATCTTGCCCGGGTACAGGCAGAAGGCGGCATCCTTCAGGGAATCGGAATGGCACTGACAGAAAATATCCGCTACAGCAGCAAAGGAAAGCTGTGGGAAAACTCTCTGATGCAGTATAAAATTCCCACCCGCCAGGACATCGGTCATATCCGGGTAGAATTTGAAAGCAGCTATGAGAAGACCGGCCCCTTCGGTGCCAAATCCATCGGAGAAGTGGTCATCAACACTCCGCTTCCCGCCATCGCCGATGCCATTTATCATGCCACCGGAACCAGATTCTGCGAACTGCCCATTACACCGGAGCAGATCGCCATGGCAGCACAGAACAACAAATAACAGAAAATCATATCACGGGAGATCAGACAGATGAAATTATTAGAAGAACGCATCAGAAAGGACGGCATTGTCCGCCCGGGAAACGTGCTGAAAGTAGACAGCTTTATCAATCATCAGATGGACATTGCCCTGTTTGAAGAAATGGCCAAAGAATGGAAACGCCTGTTCGCAGGCAAACCCATCAACAAGATTCTGACCATCGAAGCCAGCGGCATCGGCATTGCTGCCATTGCGGCAAGAGAATTCGGTGTTCCTGTGATCTTCGCCAAAAAATCAAAGAGCATCAACCTGGACAATGATAACTATTGTACCAGAATTCAATCCTACACCCACGGAAAGGTTTACGATGTGATCATGTCCAAAAAATTCCTGAATTCCGAGGATCATGTGCTGATCATCGATGATTTTCTGGCAAACGGCTGCGCTCTCTTAGGTCTCATGGATCTGGTAGAACATGCCGGCGCTACGGTAGAAGGAATCGGCATTGCCATTGAAAAAGGCTTCCAGAGAGGCGGAGATATCATTCGCGAAAAGGGGATCCAGCTGGAATCCCTGGCAATCGTTGATGCCATGAACGAAGACGGAACCATTGTATTTCGTGAGCAGTAGGCACAGCAAGCAAGCGATCTGGCATAAATTGGGGTCTATACAAAATAATTGCCTGTCCAGATACAATTTTTCACGCCTTCAGTTTACATAATTCTTTCATTGGGTCTATACACAAAAAAAGTCGGCTCAGATACCCGAATTCGTATGTTTCGAGTATCTTGCCAACACTTTTTTTCGTATAGACCCAATTCTATTCTTCTTTCTGACTTTTCAGGTGTTCTTCAAACTCAGACACCAGCTTCTTGTAGATCCGGTTGCCCCGTTCCTGCTGAAATGCCTTTACCAGTGCTGTATTAAAGCGATTCTTCGCTTTTTCCGTCATAAAGATATTATAAATTGTTTTATAGCTTCCGCCCTTCAGCTGCTCATCCTTGATCTTCTGCCGAATATGCTTCTTCGTGCTCTCTGAGAGCTTGTTCATGACCGGTTCCGCAGCTTTCTTTTCCTTTTGCTCTTTTTGCTCTTTCTGTTTTTTCTGCTTCTTCTTTTCTTTCTGTTCTTTTCCTTTTTCCGCCTGCTTCGATTCATCTAATGCTTCTGCAGCCTGCCCAGCTTCCGCCGCCTTCACCTCTTCTATCACTTCTTCAACCAGTTCAGCTTCCGCCGCCTTCGCCTCTTCTATCACTTCTTCAACCGGTTCAGGCTCCGCCGCCTTCGCTTCTTCTGCCTGCTCCAAAGCTTCTTCTGGCCCATCAGACTTAGCCTGCCCTATCGCTTCTATAGGAACCGTTTTTACTTCCTCTGCCTCCGGTTCTTTTCCTGCTGCCACCAGATCCTTAATTACTTCCTCCGACACATTCTTTGTCTCCTCTGTCGGAGTCTCCATCGGACTCTCTACCGTTTCCGCAGCCACGACCTTAATTTCCTCCACCGGAGTCTCCACCGCTTCCACAGCCTCGATCTTAGTCTCCTCCACCGGAGTCTCCACCGCTTCCACAGCCTCGATCTTAGTCTCCTCCACCGGAGTCTCCACCGCTTCTACAGCCACAGCCTTGTTCTCCTCTGCAGGAATCTCTGCCGGAACCTCCGCACTATAACTCTGACGATTGTTATTATTGCGGCGTCCCCGGGTCCGTGTGCCGCTCCGTCTCTGCCGCTGGCTCTGATTTTTCTCTTTGTTTAGAAGGATTCCCAGACTCTCATCAATGGATTCCACACGCTTTACTCCCACATCCGGCTTGTTTTCTGTCCAGAAATCCACGACGCTGTCGTAGCCTTTATCTTTACTTACCACATACACTTTATCATTTTCCAGACCTGCCATCAGATATCCGCAAAAAGTAGCCAGCTGAAAATCCAGATAATTCTTGGACACTTTTCCACATCTGATATATTTGACCTCCGGTCTGGAGTCAGCGATGCGGATATGCCACTCAAAAGGAATCGATCCCAGATTATTGCCGACAAATACCACGACCTTGTCTTCCTCTCCCAGTTTCTCAATTCCCGCTAACCCGCTTAAACTTACATTTTCATAATCCACAAGATATATCATTTTTCTCTCCATATTCCAAACGAAGCATCCGTTTGTATTTCCTGATTTTACTGCCCCGAAAGGCTGTACCTATTTCATTATACACGGGACCGGGGATTCCAACTACACTTTTTTGAATTTTTTATAACATTTTCAGCGGGTGATGAGAAAACAGCAGCGACTGCAACTACTCTGCCGTCGTACCAAAACTATTTTGCCTCCTTCTTTACCGGTTTCCGAAATTCCTCAAACTCCGGAAATTCCCTCAAAAACCCGTCTTTTTCCTCTTCACCCAGATCATCCACATAATGGTCGTAAAAATCTCTGTCATCCATCCGGATCAGATCCATGATTCTCCCGGCACTTTCCATATCTATCATCATCCACTCTTCCTTTCTGTCTCTCTGCAATTGTATCACTTTTACAACCGATTTTACACCCGCCCGCATACAGAATCAACTATAATCACAGAAAACTTACAATTTTTCCAAAAAGAGCAAGAATGCCTGTGGCATTTTTTGAATCTGTCTTACTCTATCCCAGCCACTTCTTTCATGCGGTTTGTAATACAGGTCATGATATTCCAGAGGATGGACCATCTAAAGAAATCAACAATGGATGCATCCCATAAAAACTGTACCGATGCCGGAAATTCATCATCAGCTTCCCAGTATTGAAACCATACCGTGATCCCGTCAAACACCGGGATAAAACTGCTTACATCCCCTTTATTGGCGGGAATACCGCCAAGCTTCTGACATGCCTCCCGCATAAGAGGCAACTTTCCTTCAAATGGTTGGAGATATTCAATGTATCTTCCAAGGGAGGTATCGGTCGTGTTTGTACAAAGGGCTGCAATGGACCTCCAGTCACCGGTCTCTTCAGGCAGATGGGTTGCTGTAGTTAAAAATTCATAAATGGATGCCATTTCATCGAGATCTGCCAACCGTGCCCCCTGCATCAGTTCCCCGTTTTTCCGATTGATCGTATATGTCTGACCAAGGAAATCAATATGCATCGATTCCTCATCATGGGGCAGATGGAAAAGAGAAATCATCTTCTCCTGATCATATTTCAAAAATCTTTCTTTGGATTGACGGCGAAGAATTTCCGCCTTACTCTCCCTGTGTTCCTGATTCCTGTATTCTACTGTCATACAAATCTCCTTTTTACGATAATCGTGCCGCTTGTGTTCAGAATTTTTCGAAAGTCCCGAAAAAAATTTCCGGCACAAAAACAGCCACATCGGGACATTCTGTCCCAATATGGCCATCTCTATTTTCTTTATAAAATGATGTTGGGGTCAAAAGCCCCCAACTATGATACCTACGGATTGTTTCGTGCTTTGCACTTTCACAATCCCTGGTATCATAATATGACTTCTTAAGCTTTTCCGGCACTTCCGAGAACGTTAACGATCTTATGAGCCACCATCTCTTTTACAGCCTGACGAGCCGGTTTCAGATACTGACGCGGGTCGAAATGATCCGGATGTTCTGCAAAGTATTTACGAATTGTACCTGTCATAGCAAGACGGATATCAGAGTCGATATTGATCTTACATACAGCAAGTTCTGCAGCTTTTCTAAGCTGTTCTTCCGGAATACCAACTGCATCCGGCATATTTCCGCCAAACTGGTTAACCATGGCAACGAAATCCTGCGGAACAGAAGAAGATCCATGAAGAACGATCGGGAAACCAGGCAGCTTCTTAACGATCTCTTCCAGAACATCAAAACGAAGTGGCGGCGGAACAAGGATGCCTTTTTCGTTTCTTGTGCACTGCTCAGCTGTGAATTTGTAAGCACCATGAGAAGTTCCGATAGCGATTGCAAGAGAGTCACAACCTGTTCTGTCTACGAACTCTTCTACTTCTTCCGGACGAGTATAGCTTTCTTTACCTGCTTCAACTACTACTTCATCTTCGATACCTGCAAGAGTACCGAGTTCTGCTTCTACTACTACTCCATGAGCATGAGCATATTCAACGACCTGTTTTGTAAGAGCGATATTCTCTTCAAAAGATTTTGAAGAAGCATCGATCATAACAGATGTGAATCCGCCATCGATACAGGATTTGCAAAGTTCGTAAGAATCACCGTGATCAAGATGAAGAGCGATGGGGATCTCCGGATTTTCCTGAACTGCTGCTTCTACAAGTTTTACAAGGTAAGTATGATTAGCGTATGCTCTTGCTCCTTTAGACACCTGAAGAATAACCGGGCTCTTAAGTTCGCCTGCTGCTTCTGTGATACCCTGAACGATTTCCATGTTGTTCACATTGAAAGCACCTACAGCATAGCCGCCATCATAGGCTTTTTTGAACATCTCTGTTGTTGTAACTAATGCCATTTTTTCCATCTCCTTTTAAAATTTAAAATTAGACATCTTGTATAATGCCCATTTGTGTAGAGTATAACACACTCTCATAAGATTTGTAAAGACAGGAACGCATGGACAGAATCCTCTTTTCGCCATTTTTCTGTCATTTCCCGGCAGATCGTCTTTCCGGACGGATCATTTCCTGCCCCCGCTGCACTCCTCCCGAAGGGAAAGCCATTCCTGAAGAGCCGGCCATACTGCCTTCGCCGTCTCATATCCATGCCAGTAGAAATCCTCCAGCTTTTCCAGATCCCGCTCCGTCCGGCTCACAGTTACCTCTTCCGGCCGGATGACGAACAGTCTTCCCTTCTGCTCCAGATGATCCACCAGCTCCATGGTCCGGTTGTAGATATGATTTCTCCGCATCAATGCCTTAGAAAGCTTCGGATATTTGTGATAATAAAAATCCGCCAGCTTCATGGAATGATGACTCTCCTTTTTCAGATATCCTCTTTTCCTGGTCAGAACCACAATATTGAAAAGATAACCGTCATCGATGGCCCTTCTGACAGGAACAGAATCTGCGATTCCGCCATCCATCATGGGAATCCCATCCACCATCACCACCGGTGCTGCGAAGGGAAGGCTGGAGGAAGCCCGGCAGATCTGCATCAAACGCTCTCCGTCTTCATATTCTTCCAGAAATTCTGCCCGCCCCGTCAGACAGTTGGTGGTTGCCAGGAGACATCTGGTTGTGGATCTTTGAAATGCCTCATAATCAAAGGGATAATCATGATTGGGAAACTGGTCAAAGATCAGATCCATATTCATGAAATATTTCGTTTTCAGCATTGTGTGGACCCCGTACAGTTCATGATCCAGCTGGGCGTCCAGCATACATTCCTTCGTTCTCAGGATCTGCCCCGACACATAGTCCACTGCATTGCAGGCTCCTGCAGACACGCCGATCACATAAGGAATCTCCAGTTTCTGTTCCATCAGGTAATCCAGTACGCCGCTGGTAAAGATCCCCCGTTGTCCTCCGCCTTCCAATATCATTCCCACTTTTCTCATGTTCTGTCCTCCTTTATTTCAGCTTGTCCAGAATTTCCTCAAAGGGAACTCCATCCGTCACCGGAATTTCCATCTCAATCGCTTTTTCAATCGATTTTTTTACAAAGCCGGATGCTTTTTTCACCGATGCCGCAAAATCCACTCCATTTACCGCATCTGCAGCAATGATGGACGCAAACAGATCTCCGGTGCCGCAGCGCTGGGTTCCGACCCGGACTGTCCGCAAAAATTTCCCCGTTTTTCCTCTCTCGCAGACATAATTGGCAATATAGCCTCCCTGGGTGATTCCCGTGATCACGACTTTTCCCGGCCCCTGTTCCATCAGATTGTCTGCCATCTCCACGATCTCTTTTTTCCGCCATTTTCCCTTATAAGATGTATCTGTCAGAATGCATGCCTCCGTCAGATTCGGCGTAAGGATATCCGCAAACCGAACCAGTTCTTTCATTTCCAGGCACATCTCCTCCGTATAGGTGGCATAAGGCTTCCCATGATCCCCCATGACAGGATCCACGATCACCTGCGTGTCCGGTTCCCGGAAGGTTTCGATAAAATTCCGAACGATCCCTATCTGCTCTTTGGAGCCCAGAAAACCGGAATAGATACCGGAAAAGCTCAGTCCCAGCAATTCCCAGTTGCGAATGTATTCCGGCATCCTCTCTGTATAATCGTCAAAAAAATAATTAGGATACGCCGTGTGATTAGAAAAAACAGCTGTCGGTACCACACAGCACTGTACCTTCAGCCTGGAAATAACAGGAAGGGAGACTGCTATGGAGCATCTCCCGTATCCTGACATATCATTGATCACTGCAATCTTTTTCTGTCTTCCCTGCGTCTGTCGTTCCATTCTTTCATCTCCGTTTCTGGTTATCACCTAAGAGGTGGGAGACTCCTCGACTGAGATAATAACACCATCAGCCATCCAGCGTCCAGCAGATTTTTTAAAAAATTTCCCTCCGGCACCCTATCTGGGAAGGATCACCCGGATCCTGGTGCCTTTTCCCTCCTTACTGGTAAGCTCGATCCGTGCCTGATGCTTAGCCACAATATGCTTTACGATAGCCAGACCAAGACCTGTTCCGCCGGTAGATTTTGACCGGCTCTTGTCCACCCGGTAGAAGCGTTCAAATACCCGTTCCTGATCTTCCTCCGGAATGCCGATCCCGGTGTCCTCCACCGTGAGGATCCCTTCCTCTCCTCTGCGCACCACATTGACCACCACCCGGCCTCCCGGCACATTATAGCGGATGGCATTGCTGCAGAGATTATAAAGGAGTTCTTCCATCATCTCCCGGTTTGCCCGGATCATACACTGGCTTCCGCCAAGGATCAGCGTCACTTCATGTTTTTCCGCACTGATCTGCAGCATATCCACGCATTTTTCCGCCAGCTCATAGAGATTCAGAAGCTCCATCTGTACGATATCCTCTGTGATGTCCAGCTCCGACAGACGGATAATGTCATTGATGAGCGTCAGCAGACGCTTGGAGCTTTTATGGATCTCCTTCGCAAACCTGACACTGTCTTCCTGCGTTGTGATCCCGCTCTCGATCAGCTCCGAATAACCGGAGATCGCCGTAAGGGGCGTCTTCAGCTCATGGGAGACATTCGCCGTAAACTCCTGACGGATCTGTGAGCTCTTCACGATATCCCGGTGCTGCTGCTGGATCGTATCGATAAAGGGCTGCATTTCCTTATATACGATCTTCTGCCCCTCCTCATCAATATGCTGCGCCATATCCTCAATGGGATTTATGATACTCCTGGTGAGGAAATGTCCAAGAACCATGCACAGCGGCAGCAGACATAAAAGCGTGATCGCCAGAAAGGGAAGCATGGAAAGCCAGAAGCTGATCATGCTCTCCGCTTCTTTGGCTACCCTCAGGATCTGACCATTATCCAGCCTTACCGCATAGTAAAACATATTTTTATCTCTTGTAGTAGATCTTCTGACCGCCGCTCCCTCGCCTTCACTGGCCGCCTGAAGAATCTCCGGGCGCTGGCTGTGATTGTCCATCTTTCCGATATCTGCATTGCTCTCAAACGCAATGGTTCCATCGGCATTCACCAGAGTCACACGAAGCTCATCTATCACGGCCAGCTGATCATCTACCGAATCATTTTCAAAGATCCCCGAGTTTTTCAGCACATGGGTATAAGTCTTCAGGCTCTGGATGACTTCCTTGCGAAACATGTCATAATATACGATTGTTGCAAATCCTACGGTAAAAAGAATTGCCACCAAAGATATGATGGCAAATTGAACATTGATCCTCTTTTTCATTCGATCCGGTACCCCACGTTCCGTACTGTTTTAATGTATTTTCCTGCATCGCCCAGCTTCTGTCTGAGCGTTTTGATGTGCATATCCAGCGTGCGGGATTCCCCTTCGAAATCTACACCCCAGACACGCTCCATAATATTTTCCCTGGTCATCACAATACCTGCATTCTGCATAAACAGTTTCAGCAGCTCAAATTCCTTGTAAGTCAGTTCACAGGGTTCATCAGAAATATACACCATCCGTTTTTCCCCGTCCAGAAAAATATTATGCAGGGTCATAAACTTTTCATCTTCTCCCTGATTCAGCCTTCTTAGAATTGCTTTCACCCGGGAGATCAGTTCCATGATCCCGAAAGGCTTGGTAATATAATCATCGGCTCCGCTGTCCAGACCCTTCACCTTATCGATCTCCGTGGATTTGGCAGTGACCATGATCACCGGAAGCTTTTTGGTATCCGGATTTCTGCGGATCTTTCTTAAGACCTCGATTCCGTCCTTGTCCGGAAGCATAATATCCAGAAGGATCAGATCCGGCACCCGCTCGGCAAGCCTGCTCTGAAAATCCCTGGCACAGGAAAACTCCTCTGTCGCATATCCGCTGTTCTTCAAAGCATAGCTCTCGATCTCTCTGATATTCTGATCATCCTCCACAATATAAATCAATGCCAATTTTCTTCACCTCTCCCACTGCCTTCTCCCGGACTTTTCGGTATTCCCCGTTTTTCCTATGATACACTCGGCAGTGCATATTTCTGTTTATATTTCTCGCATTCTCTCTGGAATGCCTGATTGTCTTCCCTTCTCATGGCGTTTGCGTACATATGAGGATCGTACTCACTGTCATGGCTCTGGATCATATATGCTGCCACGTTGGAGCAGTGGTCGGATACCCGTTCAAAGTCCGTACAGATATCTGACAGAATGAATCCCATCTCGATGGTACATTTTCCTTCCTGCAGCCGCTGCACATGACGCTTGCGCACCTGGATGTTAATGTAATCGATCACTTCCTCCAGCGGCTCCACACTCTTTGCCGCCCGGTCATCTTCTCTTTCAAAAGCAGAAAATGCCGTGTCCAGAATATCCAGGACTGCCGCCGCATACACATTCAGTTCCTGCTGGCCCTTTTCTGAAAAACGGATCTTTTTTGTGTACAGCTCCTGAGCTGCTGCCATCACACTGACCGCATGATCGGAGATCCGTTCAAAATCTCCGATACAGTGAAGCAGCATGGACAGAGTCCGGCTGTCTGCATCCGGCAGATTCTTACTGCTTAATTTTACCAGATATCCGCCGATCTGGTCTTCGAATTTATCCACTGTATTCTCAATTTCCTTTACCCGGGCCGCCTTTTCCTCGTCATACGTATCCAGCAGCTCCACAGCCTGGATAAAGCTGTCTTTTGCAAGTGCTGCCATCTGCTTTGCCGCTTCCAGAGACTGCTGGCATCCCAGAGACGGACGTTCCAGGAAACGCTCGTCCAGTGCCTGAACTTTCAGATTCGATTCCTCTGCCGGTTTCTGATAATCTCCGATGGTTGCATGAGCCAGCTTCACCAGCTGGTTTCCGAACGGAAGCAGCATTGCTGTGGTGAAAATATTAAATGCACTGTGGATCACTGCCACATTTGCCGCTCCGATAGAGCTGTCCAGGAAATCAAAATGAATGATCGCATTCAGTCCGTAGAACAGGATCAGACAGACTATCGAACCGATCAGGTTGAAATACAAATGGATCGCCGCAGCCCGCTTTGCGTTTTTATTGGCCCCGATGGCAGACATAATTGCCGTAATACAGGTACCGATATTCTGTCCCATAATAATGGGGATCGCCAGACCATAAGTCACACTTCCTGTAGCACACAGTGCCTGCAGGATACCTACGGATGCGGAAGAACTCTGAATGACCGCTGTGATCAGCGTACCTGCCAGCACACCCATCAGCGGATTGGAAAACGCCACCATCACATTCCGAAATTCCGGAACCTCCGCCAGAGGTTTCACTGCACCGCTCATTCCCTCCATTCCGGACATCAGAATAGAAAAGCCCAGCATGATCGTTGCCGCATTCTTCTTTTTCTCACTTTTCGAGAACATCATCATAACCGCACCGATTGCCGCCAGTACCGGGGCAAACGAAGAGGGCTTTAAAAGCTGGGTAAAAAGATTCCCGCCTTCGATTCCTGCCAGACTGAGAATCCAGGAAGTGGCCGTGGTACCGATATTGGCACCCATGATGATCCCCACTGCCTGATTCAGCTTCATGATACCGGCATTTACAAATCCGACAACCATAACGGTGGTGGCAGATGAAGACTGGATCACCGCCGTTACCCCGGCACCCAGAAGCACTGCTTTCACCCTGTTCTGGGTCAGCTTTTCCAGAATCTTCTCCATTTTACCGCCGGACGCTCTCGACAGGCCGTCTCCTAAAAGAGACATGCCGTAAAGGAAAAACGCCAGACCACCGACAAATGACAACACAGCAAATATGTCCATATCCCTACTCCTTATCTTATACAGTATATTTTTCAGAGAATAACATAACTATGTAAAATTCAGGAGTTCTCAATGTAAAATCTATGTAAATTTCGTATTCATCATGCCTCATCATATCACAGGATTTTTCAGGAAACAACCGTTATCCGCCTCTTACCCCCTTCGCTTTTCTGTCCATCACTTTACAGAACAGGATCGCCGCTCCCGTACTCACGGCGGTCGCCACAATCCCCGGAACCACCACCGCTCCGGGATTCACACTTCCATACTGTGCCCGGTAGGCAATGATATTGACCGGGATGAGCTGGAGCGAAGAGATATTCAAAATAAGAAACGTACACATTTCATTGCTTGCAATGCCTTTCGGTTTCCCAGGCTGGCTTTCCTCCTGCCGCCTCTCCTCCTCCAGTTCCGCCAGTGCTTTCATTGCCTTTAGTCCCGCCGGCGTAGCCGCCCAGCCAAGTCCCAGAATATTTGCGATAAAATTTACCGTGATATGTTCCTGTGCCGGATGCCCCTCCGGGATCCTTGGAAACATAAACTTAAGAAACGGCCGCAGCTTCCCGGAAAGCGCCTCCACGATCCCGCTTTCCCTGGCGATCTCCATGATTCCAACCCACAGAGCCATCACCCCCGCCATCGTAATGCAAAGAGACACTGCTTCTCTGCAGGAAGCCAGTGCGGCATCCGTCACCTCCTGCATCGTACCGTGAAAAGCTCCGTACACGATTCCAATCAGGATCATTCCGCCCCATAACACATTCATAGACGCTCTCTCCCTTTTGGCTTTTGTCCTATTCTATGATGCGGGGACACAAAAAAAGAATCCTGCGAACAGGATTCTTTTCACTACTATTGATTATTTCCACACACTTGCATATAACTGGCACAGGAAGGATGCTCTTGCGTCCGTTACCTTTGCAACAGAATCTGCAATATACTGATAGGTCTGCGGTCTTGCACTCTTCAGAACAGAAGGTCTCTCTACGAAATCCTGATAGGATTCTGCAAAATACTCTGCTGCTGAACTCTTTATGTATGCATCGTTATTTCTGGTTCCGGCAAACTTGCTCCGCTCACTTGCGAAGATGTTCTGGAATTCCGATGTCTGATCCACATTTCCTGCAACAAAGGCTACAAAATGTCCCAGCTCGTGGTAGATCGCTTCATCCGAGTTCTTCTGAACCGTAATGTTCTGGGTCTTTGCATCAAATCTTCCGCTGTAACTTACGGTGCTGTCCACATTTACCGTGAATCCCATCTTCTCATATGCACTCAATACATTTGCGTGAGCCTTGGGTGCAATGCTTCTGATAGAAACAACTGCTTTTACCACATTATTGCTTGTCTTAGCTGAAGCGGTAGACTTCACGGTCGTAGCTGCAGCCGCCTTCGGTATCGCCGTTGTGGTCGTCTTCACCGTTGTTTTCACAGTCGTCTGAATCGTCTTGATATTGGAATTCTTCTTCAAAGAAGTAACTGCTTTTGTATAAACAGTGGTGTCGGTCTTAACCTGATTCTTGCCGCTTACCTTTGTCTTCGAAGATTTTTTCGTCGTTGCTGATGTCGACTTGGAAGATTTCTTAGCCTTTTTGGGAAGCTTCACCTTCTTCGTACTTTTCTTTGTACTGGTCTTTGTCTTTACCACAGGCTTTGCTGCCAGTGGTGTCTCTTCCCCTTCAATGATGATAGAACCATCACCGGAATCCACATAGGATACCAGCTGCGGAATCGTTCTGTCTACTGACTCATGGTCACCGGACATCCAGAATCCGGATACCATTACTACGGCTGCAAGAGCCGCACACAGCGATTTCAAACCCTTTTTCCTCATATTATTCTCCTCTCCTTTCATCCCCAAGGCAGCACAGGAAGGCTTGTCCCTCTTCCTATAACATAAAAAACCGTCTATCTCTATGAGATAAACGGCTGCACGATCATTCTATAATACTCTGTATGTAGTCTGTATAAAATTTCTGTCTGAGTTATAAATGCGGCAACCGGCTGTCATAGTATAAAACCGTAGACCCTTGGCTTTGCGTCCTTATCTTTCGATAAGTTTGCTATGATCATCATTTAATGATTAATAAAAAAACAACCTTTTTACTTATCCTCATTATATGCCTTTCTTTTTGCTTTGTCAATAATATTTTTTACAGTTTTCTGGAAAGCATTTCCGGATTGGCGGCGTAAGCAAGCGCCGTATCACGTGTGATCTTTCCCTCTTTATGCAGTTTTAAAAGGCTGGAATCCATAGAGATCATCTGCGCATTGGCAGAGGAATAGATCAGACCGTCGATCTGATGGACCTTGTTTTCCCGTATCATATTCCGCACCGCCGGAGTCATATGCATGATCTCAAATACCGGAATCAGTTCTCCGTTCACATCCGGCACCAGCTGCTGGGAAACGACCGCCTGCAGAACCGACGAAAGCTGTACGGTAATCTGCCTCTGTTGATTGGCCGGAAACACATCGATGATCCGGTCCACCGTATTCGATGCCCCGGTGGTATGCAGTGTGGAAAAGATCAGATGCCCCGTCTCTGCCGCCGTCATGACCGTATTGATGGTTTCATAATCACGCATTTCCCCAAGGAGAATGACATCCGGGCTCTGCCGAAGTGCTGCCCGAAGTGCTGCAATGTAACTCCTGGTGTCCGTGCTGACCTCCCTCTGACTGACAATGCTCTTCTTATGTCTGTGCAGGAATTCCAGGGGATCCTCCAGCGTAATGATATGATTGTTCTTATGTTCATTAATATAATCGATAATACAGGCAAGCGTGGTAGATTTTCCGCTTCCCGCCGGTCCCGTAACCAGAACCAGTCCCCGGTTAAAATTCCCCATCTCAAGAATGCCTGTCGGGATTCCAAGAGCCTGCGGATCGGGAAGTTCAAAAGCAATGATCCGGATCACAGCCGCCATGGAACTGCGCTGTTTATAGGTACTGACACGAAATCTGGAAACACCCGGAATAGAAAATGAAAAATCATCGTCCCCGCTTTTCCGAAACGGCTCCATATCTCTTCCATCCGCCAGGCCATAAATATCCCTTACCATTTTCTCTGTCTGCTCCGGCATGAGGATCTTTTCGTCCAGAACGGTCATTTCTCCGTTTATCTTGCAGGTGATCTGACGGCCCGCCACAATAAAAATATCCGATGCTTTCTTTTGTGCCGCACGCCTGAGAAGCTCCTCTGCCTGAATGTTCATTTCGTCCATAGTAACCTCCAACGGAACCCTTTATCTCTTCATAACCGGAAGTGTCCTGTCCGGATTCCACTCTCCCTCCGACACCGACTGCCATTTCACGATCTGCAGGCGGAGTCCCTGTCCATTCTCAGAATCCTGCACCTGTAGGATCACATCCAGTCGTCCTGTCTCATCTATCGTCTCCGAAAAAGAGAGTTCTTCCCTGTTATTATAGGATTCCTGCAAGTTTCCGTCAATCTCCTTTATACGGTCATTGGCCCTGTTTTCCGCCTGATAGAAGGCAGTCGTCCTCTCTGCGAACTGACGGCTGAACCTGAGATCCGCATCTGCGCCGGAAAGAGAAAGCACCGCAAACACCACCAGACAGAGCACCACAAATATCATCAGCACAGAGGAAGCCCCTGTCCCGATCACGGGCTGTTCTTTTCGTCTCATGTCTGTCCTCCTTTTTCTTCCGGGGCATCCAAAGATTTCTCCATCATCACCGGAAGATACGTTCTTACATCCAGGCTGTAGATCTCCGTGCCGTCCATCCGGCTTGCCTGAAGTTCTCCATAAAGCATCTCCTCCTGTTCCCTTACGGAAACAGACACCCGGACATAAGCCTCTTCTGTTCCCAACGGCAGCCAGTCTTCATCATAAAACATACAGAGTGTCCCGTTTTCTTCTTCTATGAGATCCGGAAACTGTTCCCGAAGTCCTTCCGCACCCTCATGAAGCAGCACTTCTGCCGCAGAGGAGACGCAGGTCACCGCCAGATTCAGATCCTTCGCCTCCCGGCTTCGCAAATGTGCCTTTGCATAGACCTGCACGCACACTGCAGCGGAAATAGAAAAGAACAGAATCGACAGCATCATTTCCAATAGAAACAGTCCGGATCCGGACACATTTTTTCTTTTCATGCCGTCACTCCTCCTGCGCCACGCTGTCTAAATACACGACAAACTCTCTCTGAATACCCGTTCCGTCTGTAAACTGAAACCAAAAGCTTTCCCCGTTCATCTCTTTGGCCGAAAACTTCCGGACTTCCAGAATTTCTGTTCCCCCGGACAGAGAATACTCCCCGTCTTTTTTCGTAAACAGCTCCTTCAGCCAGCCTTCGTCCTCATAAATACAGGTCACATACTCTGTATTTTCTACCGTCTGTTCCAGGACAAGCACTGTTTTGCCATCCATTTCCTCCACAGAAACCCGGCCCACCCCGTCATTCTGACGGATCTTTTCCGTAATATAAGCCTGTACCGTCCGCATAACAGTATGCTCCTCCATCCGCTGTGTCACGTTCCGATAGACCAGAGTCCCCATTCCCACCAGAAGGATCATTGCCACGGCATAGATGAGAAAGGTGAGCAGTGTGAACAGAAAGTCTGCCGAATGCCCAGGTTGTTGTTTTCGTTCTCTCATCCGCTATCCCTCCTGACGATCGATCACAGTGATGTCCGGCATGATATTGGATCCCAGCACTTCATAGTCCACAAAAAACCGCTCCCTGTCATACAGAAGACCATAATGATCTTCTATATAGGCAAGGCTTTCCGGATATCTGCCTTCCATGGCATAACACTGCACCACACTCTTCCACAAAGCGCTTTCCAGGCTCTTTTTCTGCTGCAGATCAGCCTGATCCGACACCGAGCCGATTCCCAGCAGAAATCCTGCGATCACGGTTACCGCCAGGGCTGCCTGAAGTCCTTTTTTCAGTTTTTCCCACGGGCGCCTGCCCCGATGAAACCGATTCATAAGTCCCTCCTGTCACCTCACCCCAGATTTGACATAATACCCATCAGCGGAAGCATGACCGACAAAAGGATCAGCCCCACCATGGCGGACAAAACTGCCACCATGGTCGGCTCGATCATTGCCACAACGTTCTGCAGTCTCTCTGTCACTTCTTCCTCATACCGGCCGGCAATCTTTCCCATTACCTGATCCACCGATCCGGTTCTGACTCCGATCGAGATCATCTTTCCGTACACACCGGAAAACAGATGGCTTTCCTCCAGTGCATGATCAAAGGTCTCCCCCTCTGCCATCCGTTTCCGGCACTCTGCCATTTTTGCTTTCACCTTTTCATGATCTGCTAACCGTTCTGCCATCTCCAGGCTCTGATCGATATCCAGGCCGCTTCGGATGCACAGATTCATTCCCTGGGCAGCTTTCGCACAGGCCATCTTTTCTGCTGTTTTTCTAAATATTCCGGACCGCTCCATATATCTGCGCAGCCCGTCTCTGCCCTTTTGGGAAAAGACCAGATATCCTGCTCCCGCCAGTACCGGAACAAGCAGAACTGCCAGCACCCAGCTATAACGACTCATCAGCATGCCCAGATTCATAATGCCTGCGGAAATCCCTGTAAGTCCCCCTCCCAGCTGTTCGAACACACTCTGGAATACCGGCATCACCTTCGTCATCAGGATCACAATGATCACTGCCATCAGTCCCACCATCAGCATCGGATAGGTCAGTGCATTTTTAAGGGCCTCCGACAGACGATCTTCCCGGTCATAGTAATCTGCCAGTCCTTCCATGACCTCATCCAGCCGGCCGGAGGTCTCTCCGATCTCCGTCATATTACACACATATTCCGGAAATACTTCCGCCTCCCGCATTGCCATATGAAGAATTCCCGTCATCTCCATCTTCTCACAGAGCGTCTCCAGGATCTGTTTTCCCTCTCCCTGCTCCATATCCTCCTTCATGATCGCGATCCCTTCCAGAGAAGAGATCCCCGCCCGAAGGATCATGGCAAGCTGACTGCAGAATGTCACCAGTTCTTTCTGATTCAAACGCTTCATCCAAATGCCCCCTTTCAAAAGCCCTCGCCCTTTACCGGATATACTTTACAATATATTTGCTGCTGTCCTTCATGATCTGTTTCTTCTCTGCACTGCTGTCCGCCGCTGCCGTCATCGTCGGATCCATCAGCTTCCACGACTTCCCGTCAAATTCTATGATATGGTCCACCCAGCCCTGATCCTTCAGATAGACACTGATCCAGGCATGATAAACTCCCTCATTGGTGTAGCCGATATCCAGCCTGGCCGGAATTCCCCGACACCGCAGCATAGCCGCCATCAAAGCCGCATAATCAAAACAGATCCCTTTTCCCGTCTCCAGGGTCTCATCGATGTCCGGCAGATACCCCACCGCAACGTTTTCCGCTTTTTCATAATCGTAAGTGATATGTTCCGTCACATAATAATAGACAGCCTGCAGCACATCCAGTTCCGTATCCTGACCTTCTGCCAGTTCTTCCGCCTTCTTTACCGCCTCGCTGTCCTTATTAAAATTTACATACTGATTTGGATATAAAAACGGAAGATACTCATTTTCCATTTTGACTTCAAAAGAATTGTTCATGAGAGCTGCATATTGATCTCCCTGAATGTTCTCGTACACATCCAGGAGATACAGGCCGTCTCCTCCCGTAAGCGGAAATACCGCCTGCGGATCCGCCTGTTCCACAAAATATTTATATACCACCGTATCCGGTCCGGTGATCTGTACATTGATCTTCGCTGCATCTCCGGTATAAGATGTGACCACATATCCCTGAGAACAGTTGGAAATATCCACAGACACCCCTTCTGCCGTCAGGACTTCTTCTCCCGGAGCCTCCGGAACCAGCACCTGCGCAACGCCGATCTGTTCTGTGCCGGCCGTCTCTTTCTGTCCGCATCCCGTGCCGAATACCAGCATCAGCAGAAGCATCACTCCAAGAAGTGCCTGATAGATCACTCTTTTAGGCACTCCCCGGTCCTTTGCCACCTGCTTCATGGCCTCTTTTTTCTCCATACCCTCAGACAGATAGTGCTCCATATGTTCTTCCACCGTCAGCGTTTCCCACTGCCTGCGTTCCTCCCGGATCGCCTCTTCCCTGCTTTTTCCCTCCAGCACGATCACACATTCTCCTTTGGGATCATTGGCCCGGTAATACTCGCCGGCCTCTTCCAGGGTCGTGGTAAACGCCGTCTCATGCTTCTTGGTCAGTTCCCGGCAGATCGTCGCCCGCCGATTGCCAAGCTTCTGATGCAGCTCCTCCAGCGTCCGTACCAGACGATGGGGCGCTTCATACAAAATGATGGTCCTGGTCTCTGATGCCAGTTCTTCCAGGATCGCCTGCCTCTCCTTTTTATCCGCAGGCAGAAATGCCTCAAAGCAAAACCGCCTTGTGGGAAGTCCGGAAAGAGTCAATGCCGTTACACAGGCACAGGCTCCGGGCAGGGATGTCACTTCTATCCCTTCCTCATAACACAGCCGCACCAGATCCTCTCCCGGATCAGAGATGCCGGGTGTCCCTGCATCCGTGATCAAAGCCACATTTTTCCCGTTTTTCATCTGCTCGATCAGGGTATATGCCTTCTCGATCTTATTATATTCATGATAGCTGGTCATGGGTGTCCTGATCTCAAAATGATTCAGGAGTTTGATACTGTTCCTGGTATCCTCCGCAGCGATCAGATCCACCTCTTTCAGAGTCCGGAGTACACGCAGAGTCATATCTTCCAGATTCCCGATGGGTGTTGCGCACAGATAAAGCTTTCCCTGCATAACATGCTCCTCCTTTCCCCTTAATAACCGTAAATATCGTAAATTTCATCTGTATACACGCCCGGTTCCCGGTACACGATCAGAGGCTTTTCCACGGTGATCCGTGATCTGCCCCCTTTCAGCCCTTCCAGAAGGACCATGTTGGGTTCCCGGTCTATAAAAGGATACACCAGTCTCATCCGTTTTGGTTCCAGATGATAACGGCTCATCACATTCATGATCTCCGCCAGCCGAAAGGGCCGGTGCACCATATAAAAACGTCCGTTTTCTTTCAAAAGCGCCGCTGCCTGTCCCACTACATCTTCCAGGGTGCACAGCACCTCATGGCGTGCAATGGCCTTGGGAAGCTCCGGATTTGTCAGACCATGATTTCCTGTCATATAAGGCGGATTGGACGTCACCACATCAAAAGAGGCTCTCCCGAATATGGATACAGCCTCCTTAATATCTCCCTCTGCAATGGATATTTTCTCCGTAAGGTCGTTAAGCTTTACACTGCGCCTGGCCATATCCGCACTGACCTTCTGGATCTCCAGTCCGGTGAAATGGCGCCCCTCGGTCTTTGCCTCCAGCAGGATCGGAATGATCCCGGTTCCGGTTCCCAGATCCAGAACCTTCTCCCCGGGCTTTACTCTGGCAAAGCCGGAAAGAAGCACCGCATCCATACCAAAGCAGAATCCGTCCTTATTCTGGATAATTCCGTAACCGCATCTCTGCAGATCATCGATTCGTTCTCCCGGACGCAGTTCAATGTCCATGGTGTTTTGACTTTCCTTCCTTTTTCTCGCGCTTTTCTCTCTTCTCTTTTTCTTCTTTTTCTTCCAGCTCCAGAAGTTCCTTATTTTCTTTGCTGTCGCGGTCTTTTTCCTTGGTCTTTTTTCTTCGCGGCTTAAACTTCAGTTCCTCCACCGGATACTCCCGAAGCTCCTTTTCATCCTCCAGATCCAGGATCACCTTCACGGTCTGGCGCAGTACATTCACACTCTGCACCTCTCCTTTTAATCCATCCGACGTAGTCACATAATCACCGATTCCGGGCAGACGGCTGTTGAGGTATTCATAAGTCTCCTCTTCATTTTTAAGACAGCACATCAGTCTTCCGCATACGCCGGAAATCTTCGCCGGGTTCAGAGACAGATTCTGCTCCTTGGCCATCTTAATGGATACCGGCTGAAAATCAGACAGATAGGAATGACAGCAAAGAGGTCTTCCGCAGATGCCGATTCCTCCCAGCATTTTTGTCTCATCCCGGACTCCGATCTGACGCAGCTCGATCCTGGTCTTAAAGATCACAGCAAGATCCTTGACCAGCTCCCGGAAGTCAATTCTTCCGTCTGCGGTAAAATAAAACAATATCTTATTGTTATCAAAGGTATACTCCGCACCGATCAGCTTCATTTCCAGATTATGCTTCTTCACCTTTTCCTGGCAGATCGCAAAAGCTTCCTTTTCTTTAATCCTGTTGCGGCGCTCTCTTTCGTCATCCTCTGCCGTAGCGATCCGAATCACCGGTTTTAACGGCTGCACCACATTTTCATTCTCCACTTCCCGGCTTCCCATTACTACATGTCCGTATTCCATTCCCCGAGCCGTTTCCACGATCACATGATCGCCCCTTTTGATCTCCAGATTCTTCGGATCAAAATAATACACTTTTCCGGCAGTCTGAAATCTGACTCCGATTATTTTTGTCATTTATTGATTCTCCTTTATTAACAGGAACAGCAATTCCATAGTCAGTTCAAAATTTACATTGGCACTCAGACGGGTCTTCGCTTTTTTGATTCCCTCCAGAATAGACTCCAGACCTTCATAAGAGCTGCGTCTCGTCTGCTGCTGGATCGCCCTTAAATTCTCCCTGAACACGATTCCGTCCGCATCATTTGTTGCTTTAAAATACAGCACATCCCGATACCATACCGCCAGAATATCCAGATAATCCCGGATATCCAGCTTAAACTCTGTCACCGCCTTGACTGCATTGCTGATCTCCGACAGATCCATTTCCTTCACATGGGTCACCAGATGCACCGCCGAGGATCTGATCTCACTGAAGCGGTCCGAAGACGCCAGCTGAATGGCTTTTCCGATATTTCCCTGCGCAAAGGCCACGCAGATATCCGCCTGATAATCCGGGATCTGCACATGCTCCATCAGATAATTCCGCACCTGCTCATCGGAGATCGGCTTCATATCCAGTCTCACACAACGGGACAGAATCGTAGGCAGCAGCGCTGACGCATTCGCCGTCAGGATCAGCACCACCACATAGGCAGGCGGCTCCTCGATAGTCTTTAAGAGCGCATTCTGAGCCTGCGCTGTCATTTTTTCCCCGTCACTGATGATATAGACTTTATACCGGCTGCTGTAGGGACGCACACTGACATCCTCCACAACCTGTTCCCTGATATCATCCACACCGATGCTGTTCGGTTTGTCATGGGTAACCTCAATAATATCCGGGTGATTTCCGCTCTGGGCCTGGAGGCAGGAATGACATTTCCCGCAGGGTCTGTCTTCCTCATTTTCACACTGCAGCGCCTGCGCAAATGCCCGTGCCACCGTCTTTTTCCCGGATCCCGTTTCTCCGTTGATAATATAGGCATGGGACACTTTTCCCATTTTCATCGCATTCTGCAAATGGGCCAGTACATCCTTATGTCCGATAATTCCCTGAAATCCCATCTTTTTTCACGCCCTTTCCCTGCGGCATTCCTGTATGAACGCCTCAATCTCATCCATACACTCCTGCCGGTCTCCTTCGTTATAAAAGCGCCTGGTTATTCCGGCCTCTCTCAGCTTTTCCTCCGAATAATCTTTTGCATCCGCCAGGAAACGCCGGCACATCTCTTCATATTTCTGATTCTGGGGCTTGCGTTCCCTTTTCAGAGCCCGCTCCAGACGGATCCCGTCATCCACTTCTATATAGACAGGAACGACTTTCTCCTCCCCGTAATACGCCCGTATCATCCCATAGGATTCCAGCGTCCCGATGGCCAGATAATCAAACCGCTCCAGATCCAGATTCTGATCATCCACGGTAAAATATCGCCAGTCCCCATGAATCGTGTGATAGACCCGCATCTCAATCACACGGCCCTGTCTCTTCAGTTCCTCTGCCGTGTCATCATCCACAAAAAAATATTCTCTGCCCTGCTCTTCCGAATCCCGGATAGGGCGGGTGGTATACATGATCAGTTTTTTCAACTGCAGTTCTTCCCGGGAAACCAGCTCCGTATAAATGGTATCCTTCCCCGAAGAACTCTTTCCCATAATGTAAAATAACATTCCCATATACTGTCCTGCACCACATATTCTGTCTTTCAGATAATAATACTATGAAACGGATGTTCATGTCAAATTATTCATGGAGATTTCCAGTCAAGAAATTATATATACCCGTTCGGGATCTTTTTTCAAACATTTGTTGTAATTATACCCGATAGGGTGTAATATATAATTATGAGTACTGTTGGAGATTATATGAAAAGAGAACGAAAAAAAGCCGGATTAACCCAGGAAGAATTTGCAATGCGCTCCGGACTCGGTGTCCGCTTTATCAGAGAATTAGAGCAGGGTAAGGAGACTGTTCGCCTTGATAAAGTAAACCAGGCACTTGCAATGTTTGGTATGGAAGTGATTCCCGGCAAAAGGGAGGGGTAATCCTTGTCGGAAGAGTATAGAAAAGGAAGTGTTTACATTCAGGGAATTTTTGCCGGTATCATTTCGGAAACGGATGAAGGGTATACTTTTTCCTACGATAAGCTTTATTTACAGCGAACAGATGCCGTCCCGGTAAGTCTGACAATGCCGTTAACAGACTCCGTTTATGATTCCACGATTCTGTTCCCGTTTTTTGATGGCCTGATTCCGGAGGGATGGCTGCTAAATATCGTGAGCCGCAACTGGAAAATTAACCAGCGTGACAGATTCGGGTTGCTTCTGGCTGCATGTAAAGACTGTATCGGTGATGTTTGTATAAGGAATGAGTGATAAAAATGAAATGTTTATGCTGTGGAAAAGAACTGGGAGAAAACACCTCCCGACAGGAAAAGAAAAACTGCTGGCACAACCGCTGTGTAAAAAAATTTTTTGGAACCAAAGAACTTCCGGCTCTGGATATTTCAGAACAACATTTGGAAGAACTGGCAAATTCCACCGTAAACCAGGGACTCACTGTGCCCGGAGTCCAAAAGAAACTGTCTCTTCATCTGTCTCAGGATTCTGCTGCAAGATTAACCGTAGTCGATTACCCCACCGGTTACATTCTGAAACCTCAGACAGAAGAATACCCCTCTCTGCCTGAATTTGAGGATCTGACCATGCGTCTTGCAGAAACAGCCGGAATCCAGACCGTCCCCCATGCATTAATAAAAACAGAAAACACTTATGCCTATATTACAAAACGTATTGACAGAAATATTCATGCCACATATACAGAATTATATGCCATGGAGGACTTCTGCCAGTTAGCAAACCGACTGACCCAGGATAAGTACAAGGGTTCCTATGAGCTTTGCGGAAGGATCATTAAAAAATATTCCACACATCCCGGCCTGGATTTGTCCGAACTTTTTTTAAGAGTCCTCTTCTCTTTTGCAGTGGGCAACTCGGACATGCATCTGAAAAACTTCTCTCTAATAGAATCCCAACCGGCAAGCAGAAGTTTTTCTCTGTCCCAGGCATATGATATGCTTCCGGTGAATGTTATTTTACCGTCAGACAAGGAACAGCTTGCCCTTACGTTAAATGGCAAAAAAAGAAATTTACGAAGAAAAGATTTCAAAGAATTCGCTAAAAATTGCGGTATCCCTGAAAAATCTTCCGAAAATTTGCTTAAAATAATTTGTATGCTGAAAGACAAATTCCTGGCAGAATGTGATCTTTCCTATTTGTCGGTCGATCAAAAAGAACAGGTAAAGAAACTGATTACTTGCCGGATTCAGTCTCTCGCCCGATAAGAAAGAATCCTGCCGCCTACCGGCAGACCTCAATGGTCCTGCCGGTATAATCCTGCATTCCCTGCAGGGAAATTCCCTGTTCCCGGTATCTCAGCAATGCGGTAAGTACCGGTTCTGAAATTTCCTCTCCCGGAACCAGCAGCGGAATTCCCGGTGGGTAGAGATACACATATTCCCGGCTGATCTCTCCCAGACTGTCCTCCAGATTTACGTTTCTCCCCGGCTGTTCCTTAGCCTCGGTTATGGTCATCTTCTGAATTCCGGCGTCATATGTCTCTTTATCGAAACACTTCTCTTTGCCCCGGTTTCCTGCAATCTGTCCTCCCTGCTTCTCCCCGACGGTTTTCTCCCCGGCAATTTCCCCTTCGCCAATTTCCTGATCCAGTTCCTTCACCGCTGTCTCCAGGCGCCGGAATCCTTCCTCCGAATCAGCCACACTGGTCAGCGCCAGGACATATTCCTCCGTCTCCATCTCCATTTCCAGATGATATCTCGTTCTCAGCATTTCCCCAAGCCACAGGCCGGATTTTCCAGTCGCAGTGATCAGCAGCTTGGACGGATCCCACACTCCGGGAAGCTTCACAGTTCTCACATAAGAAAACTCTTCTGTCTCCCTACGAAAATCTGCGATCCGCTTTGCAAAAGCTTCAAACAGTTCTTCTCCCTGTCCCTCCAGAAGACGGATACACCGATCCATTCCGGCCATCAGCACATAAGAGGGACTACTGGTCTGATAGATTCCCAGGTACTCCCGCAGCCGCTGCCGATCCACCAGCGTTCCGTTTACATGAAGCAGGGCAGTCTGTGTCAGAGACGGCAGGGTTTTATGCAGACTGTGGATCACAATATCTGCTCCCAGCTTCACCGAGCTTTCCGGAAAACAGGGATGAAATCCAAAATGTGCCCCGTGGGCCTCATCTACGATCAAAGGCACTCCGTGGCGGTGAGCCGCACAGGCAATTTCCTTCACATCCGATACCGCCCCATCATAAGTGGGCGATGTGATCAACACTGCCTGAATCCCGGGATCCGCTTTCAATGCGGCTTCCACCTGGTCCGGCAGGATCGGCCCATTCACAGTAAGATTTTCCTCAGAAATCCTCTTCGGATACAGATACACCGTCTGAAGCCCCCCAAGCTGAGCTGCATGATAAGCGGCTTTATGGCAGTTTCTCGCCATAAGAAGCTTCCCGTTCCCGGTCGTACAGGCGGAAACTGCAGACAATATCCCGCAGGTACTTCCGTTGATCAAATAAAACGTTTCCTGTGATCCATACAGCCGTGCAGCCCGCTGCTGAGCTTCCTTCAAAATTCCCTCCGCATGATGCAGATTATCAAACCCGGAAATTTCCGTAATATCAATATGGTAGGGGATATACTCCCCCACCATTCCTTCAAATTTTGTACCTGAATTTAACAGTTCCGGAATCCGCCTTTTATGCCCGGGCATATGAAACGGATACGCCGGACTATCGCAGTATTCCTGTAATCTTTCATATAAGTAAGTCGTTTTGCCTTCTTCCATTGTGTTCATTTGGGCATTCTGCAAACTAAGTTACCGCCCTGATTCCTTTCATGATCTCTGCTTTTTCACAGTTCATCAAACTCAAACCGATGATCATTTTTCCTGAATCATCAGTGCTTTTCTCGCCTCTTCCAGCGTCATTCCGCTCGTCTCCATCAAATTTTTCACCGCCTGATTCAAGCCCTGTTCTATTCCCTGCTTCATCCCCTGTTTCATTCCCTGCCTCCAATTGCTCTTCATCTGCCAGTTATAATCCCGCAGCGCATCCTGTCTTGCCTCATACTCCCGTCTCTTTTTCTCATCTGCACTGATATTCACCAGCCGCTGATACGCTTTTTCCAGATACTCGTCATCCTTCGCTGCCATCTCGAATTCCTCCTTTCTCTCTGCCCGAAAAAATTTCGCCCATTTCAGCAATTCCGTCTCCGGTTGCTCATACTTTGCAAGCTTTGGCAATTCCAACACATGAATACACTTTTTGATTACATCGTAATCCTGCCCCTCCTGAATCTGTTCCAAATACATTTTAAACAGATAAAACAGTGACCGTTCAGCCCAAAGTTCAAAGGGTGCTACCTGCATCTCCAGGTCCATTTGGGAGCCATCGTACAACAGCACTCTTACATCCAGAATTCCAAGTTTCTCTTCCCGACTTCCCTTTCGCAGGATCGTCGGCAAAAGCCGCGTCTCCCTGATCTCTTCAGGAGCTACGTTAAGAATTGCCCCTATAAACCCCTGTCTTACTTTTTCATCTGCCATCAGTTCCTTGAAACAGAAGTCTACTTTCGGCTTCATAATAAATTCACCGTTGTTTCCCATATTGCCTCTCCTTTCCTCTCCTCAGAAAGATGATGACAATACCCTGCAGATCTATAAAACAGACGCCTTCCCCTGCGCAACATCTTCCTGGCTTTCACTTTTTTCAAATGGATATTTGGTCGAATGACCCGATTCATTAAGTGCAAAGCCAGTATATCACACAACTATAATATTTGCAACTTTTTCTATATATTTTCCATAATTCTCACTGCCCTGCGAATTCCTTCCTTCAGCCCCACTTCTGCCTGCCATCCAAGGTTCTGCAGTCTGCTGCTGTCCAGGATCTCACAGACTCCGGCTGTGATCTCCGGTTCCTTCTCGTCTTCCTTATTCACAAAGGACAGTTTCAGGTGTTTCTCCGGAAATACCTCCACTGCTGTTTTCGCAAATCCCCGGATCGTAATATTTCCCAGTTCTGACGCAATATTATAAGGCTGCATCTCCTCGCCTTTGAGCAATACCGTAAAAATCGCCGCTGCCGTATCTGTCACATAGCAGAAAGAACGGTAAGGCGCTCCGTTGCTTTTGAGCACGATATCCTCATTTCGGATCACATTGGTGATAAACTGAGCCCATACCCGGTCATCCTTCATGGTCGTCGGTCCGTAAATATAACTGGGGCGAACGATCTTTACCGGAATCCCGTACTGTTTGTGATAGCTGGCACATAAGGTCTCTGCCGCCATTTTCCCCACCGCATAACAGTTTTTGTAAGAAGTCTGATCCAGATACCCACTGTCTTCCTCCCGGATCACGTCCCTGGGACAGTCCCGGAAGCTTCCATATATTTTCAGGCTGGAGATCATCAGCACTTCTGCCCCATATTTCCTGGCGGTCTCCAGCACACGCTGCGTTCCCAGGAGATTGGCGTTGATCGTTCCCACCGGATCATGTTCAAAATGCCAGGCGCTCGCCTGACTGGCTGCGTGGATCACCACATCCACCTTTCCCGGATCCAATTCGGCACACACATCCTGAACCATGAGATGAATGTCACTGCGTTCCAGCACATCCCCATATTTCTTCTGTGCATGCTCCAGGCTGCGCACCAGTCCCACAACCTGAATCCCGCTGTCATAGAGATCATTACGGATCAGACAGGTCAGCACCAGATAGTAGCTGATAAACCCGTTTGCACCGGTGATCAGCACCCTTTTATGATCCAGCTTCTCCCAGGGAAGACTCCTTCTCACCACAGACAGCACATCCTCATAGACACAGGGCGTCACCAGTTCCTCAATCTTCCTGTTCATACCCCAGCTCCTCCTTTGCAAATGCCCGGTAATGGTTATAGTAATACCCGGAGCGCAGAGTATAGAGATCCTCAGGTGTAGTCACCTTGATATTCTGCCGTTCCCCGATAAAAATGTGAATTTCCTCCCCCAGCTCCAGCAAAAGCTCGCAGGAAGAGATGGGATTCGTGATCCCCCGTTTTTCCGCTTCCTCATGGGCCCATAAAATCTTTCGGAATGTATAGCCCTGAGGTGCCTGGGTAATAAACATCTTTTTCCGCTCATAACTCTTCTTACAGGTCATTCCGTCAAAACTCTCCAGCACAGAGTCAATACTGGGAGTCACCGGCACTGCATTTTCATATTCCCTGGTCTCACGGATACAGTCCGACACCAGTTTTTCCGTGATCATAGGCCGCACCCCGTCACAGATCAGTACAATATCCTCCGGCTTCGCCGTTTTTGCTGCCTCCATAAGACCGTTGTGAATGGATTCATGCCCGTTGTTTCCGCCCGGAATCACTGTTCTCACTTTATGGATCCCGTATTTTACAAGCTGTTCCTGCAGAACGGGAATCCAGCTTTCCAGACAGGCCACCACGATCTCATCCACCTGTTTATGATTCTCAAACACCTCCAGGGTCCGGATAATGATCGGTTTTCCGTCCACCTGAAGGAACTGTTTCGGAATATCTGCGGACTTCATCCGCATTCCCACTCCCCCTGCAAAAATCACTGCTGATACCATATGCCGTTTCCTTTCCTGCGGCAGATCTGCACCGCATTTACGCTTCTTTTTTCTTCTTTTCCTTCTGATACTCCAGGGCATCCTCAAAGATCCTCTGACAGTTATTATGATCATCAAAAGCAAAGAAATCATCTTCCCGTTCCCGGTAAAACGGTTTCAGCTGACAATCATGTTCCATATAGTCACACAGGGTATCCACCAGCTCCTGATGTTCCATGCAGATCTCTCCAAATCCCTGGGTATCATAGAAAAATCCTCCCTCCACATAATGAGGCGGAAGCTTTGGAGTATGATAATACACCACCGGTTTTCTCATATAGGCAAAATCAAACTGCACTCCGGAATAATCCGTTACCATCAGACTGGACCGGGTCAGGATCTTTTCATAATCCACATCCATTGCCGAAATAATCTCAACGCCCTCGCACCGTGTAAAATCCCTGGCCTGCTCACAGATGTTGGGATGCACCAGATACAGGATCCGATATCCCGTCTTCTTCGCTGTCTCCAGCAATTTCGGATCTGAGATCAGATCATTATATACCTTATAATACACGGTTTCCTTAAATCCGTCAAAATAAGGTCTGGAATTATTCTTTCCCACGGACGGAAGTGCAATATAACTCCTCCAGGTCGGTGTGATCAGGATCTGTCTCCTGTCATCACTCACCAGCCCGTCATATCTTGGCACACCTGTCAGGCGGATCACGGACGGGTCATCGTAACCGTAAATGGGCTGCAGCAGATTCTCCACCTCATATCTGGATGCACAGTAATACCTTTTATTATTATTAAAAGCCCTGTTTGCATTAAATGCCAGGTCCTGTACCGAAAGGCCGTGCTGGATACAGATCGCCTCTGCATTCATCAGATCCTGAAGATAGGGAAGCTCCTCCTCAGAAATCCCGTTGAAATTGTAGATTCCCGCATGAGTTGCAAAGATCATCTTTGCATGAAGAAACATTCGCCGATGCTTCCTGCTTCCAAAGATCAGCGGCTGGTATCCTTCCTCCTCCAGTCGTTTCCGGTCCGGTGCCTCCTCATTGATCAGATAGGCCGGAACCACATCCGTGTCCCTGCGGGTCATCATATACTTATAAAAATACTCTCCGTTGTCCCCGCCTTTATAGATCTTATCAAAGGTAAGCCAGATATTCTGTCTGCGATACATCGGCCAGTATCTCCAGTATTCCAGGCGTTTCCGGAACATCTCTCTCTTCTTTCTGTCGCCCAGCGCCAGCCTGCACAAAGCTCCTGCTTCCCGCACCAGATGTGCTGCCGTGCTCATCTGATCCACCCGGATCGTATTCTTTTTTTCGCCGAAGCTCATGGCATACGCTCCGAAGCTCCAATAGGAATCCTTCCATTCCCGGGTGATTCTTGAGGTATATCTTCTGGTCAGGATCGGCAGTTCTGTCTGCTGTCCATCCCGTTCCTCGATCAGTGACAGTCTGTTTTTCTTTTTCATTTCCCCACAGGCCAGACTGATACGAAACGTCTCCTCCTCATAGGCTGTCCGGCCAAAATAATCCGTCCGGGCAAAGCGTACCGTAGGCTCCGGTGTCCGTTTTTCCCCGTTCCACAAAATGACCCGTTTTTCTTCTCCCGTCCTCTCCAGCGGCGGCGCCGCAAAATCCAGCACAAGGCTTCCGGCGCTGTAATTCACCAGATCCAGATAGACTTCCGGTGCTTTGGGATAGTACAGGGGATGCGGCTTTTCTCCGTATTTCAGATCCAGAAACTGTCGGGACAATGCATAGGAAAGATCTCCGCCGTACACCTGCCTGCTTTTGGGAGTCAGAAGAGCATCCTCCACATTCTGCAGCGCCCGGGCGCAAAGGACAAAAAATTCTTCCCGTTCTCTCTCATTCAGAACATGTTTGTCCTCCGCATTCCGGTTGCTTTCAAACCGAAGCTTCAGCTCATATACTGTCCGATACTGATAGAACAATGGCAGGCTTCCATACTTTTCCCGATAAAATTCCTGCATTGGAAGCAGATGATCCCTCACCGTCCCCAGATACCATTCCTTTTTCAGGTTATCCTTATTTCTGGAAATACTTCTCTTGATAGGACGGTCAACCAGGATCACCGCCTGTCTCACATAACCGATCTTTTTCTTTTTATCCAGGATCCGATACACATACTCCTCGAAGGTCTCATATCCATGGTTTTCGTGAAACTTCTCCTTCCCGGCCGCCTCTGTGCGAAGCAAAATTCCCTCATAGCAATTGGGAACCCGTTCCACATCTTCTTGCCTTTCCAGAGAATACACTTTCCCCCGTGTCGGTACAGCCTCCTTCTTCGGTATACTTTTTCTTCCTTCATAGGATCCCCGCAGCATCACCGCATCCAGCGCCTCTCCCTGCTTCTCAAAAAAGGTATATGCCCTCTCCGGGGCATCCGGCAAAAAGGTATCCCCTGACCGGATCATCATCACATATTTCGTGTCAGTCTCCTGTAAAGCCTTTTCATATCCCTTCCAGATGGAGCCCTCACAGGGCTCCACGATCCTGCATTCCACATGTTCATGAAAATCATGATCCAGATGCCTGAGATTTTCTATTGTACTTTGCTGCTCCTCTTCGCTGCCTGCTGCAGTTAAAATGGTAATGTATAACTGTGACATGTCACGCCTCCGAGTATCTCATCTGTGCATTCTCTGATATTCTGACGCATTTTCAAAGATCCGTCTGCAGCTTTCCTGATCACTGAATGCAAAGAAGTCATCCTGCCTGTCACGATAAAACGGCTTCAGCCTGCATTCCGTTTCCATATATCCGCACAGCGTATCCACCAGTTCCTCATGCTCTCTGCAGATCTCTCCAAATCCCTGTGTGTCATAGAAAAATCCTCCCTCCTCATAGTGCGGCGGCAATTTCGGCGGATGATAATACACCACCGGTTTTCTCATATAGGCAAAATCAAACTGGACTCCCGAATAATCCGTCAACATCAGACTGGACTCCGTGAGGATCTTCTCATAATTCACGTTGGTCGCCTGGATCAGTTCCACGCCATCCACCTTTTCAAAATCATCGATCTGTGCACTCATGACCGGATGAAGCAGATAGATCAGTCGGTAACCAGTCCGCCGCGCCGTTTCTACCAGCCTGGGATCGGTAATCAGAGCATGGTAGATCCGGAAATAATCTGTATTGCGAAACTCCGGATTATAAGGTCTTGCAGATCCCATCACCGGCGGCATCACAATATAATTTCTCCAGGTAGGTGTGATCAGAATCTGTCGTTTATCACAGCTGATCAACCCGTCATACCTGGGAATTCCTGTAAGCACCAGCGCATTTGGATCCTCATATCCATACTGCGGCTGGCTTAAATTCTGTACTTCATATTTGGAAGCACAGTAATATCTTTTATTGTTATTATACACACGATTGGCATCATAGGCCAGATTCTGGACTGTCAGTCCATGCTGAATACACATATTCACAAACTCCAGCCGATCCTGAAGGCAGGCGATCTGACCTGCACTGAAACAATTGAATCCCGTTATATTAACATGGGTTCCAAATACGATCTTTGCATTCAAAAACATCAGTTTCTGTCGCAGGCTTCCTCTGACAAGGGGACGATACCCTTCCTTTTCCAGACGTTCTCTGTCCGGACTGTCTCCGTTGATCACATATCCCGGCACCACATCCGTGTCCTTCCGGCTGCTCATATATTTATAAAAATATTCTCCGCAGTCTCCGCCTTTATACAGCTTATCAAAGGTGAGCCAGATATTTTTCTTCCGATACCATGGACGTGTCAGCCAGTAAAGTCCTCTTAAGCAGGCCATCCTCCGGTTCCGTCTCCTGCCTCTGCACAGACGGTATAAAAGCTTCAGCTCCTGTTTCAGTTTTTCCCGGAATCCCACCTGTTCAATGTAAAATCCCGGTTCCTCCGCTCCCTTTTTCAATCGGATCAGATACTGCTCAAAGGTCCAGTATGAGTGCGGTCTCCTGTCGGAAAGTCTGGCCGTATATCTTTTTGTAACCACCGGAAGAACCACCCGTTTCTCTCCCTGTACCAGTACCGCCTGCAGGCAATTCTTCTCCTTCAGCTCCCGGATCGGGATCTCGACCTTCCAGCCATGCTCCTCATATGCCGTCCTGCCAAAAAATTTCTGTTCCAGATAATACTGTATGCGCTCTGCCCGGACCTCTTTGCCATTCAGCAATACCGTAAGAGGATAGCCATCCCCTCCGATATATCCCGGTGCCGCCACATCCAGACGAAGCACCTCATTCTCCGCCTCCAGAATCTCCAGACGCAGCTTGGGATACATCCGCAGATAGGGCCCCTCGCCTCCTACCTGCATGGCAAGAGCCGTTTTTACCACTTTTCCGTCTTTTGACCGAAAATCTTCCAGCCGATACTGCCGCTTCGGATCTCCGTCATATTTCAGATTCAGAAAATACCAGGACAGCGCCTCCGTCAGTGCGATCCTGCCCACTGTTTCTGTCTGCTTCACCAGAAAAGTATCCTCAATATACTGCAATGCTCTCCGACATCCGGATTCATACCGTTCCAGTTCCCCTTCTCCGAACACTCTGAGATCGTTATGATTCCGATTGCACTTAAGCCGGATAAGAAGCTGGAACAGTACATGAGCCTGCACAAAGCAAGGAACTCTGCCCTCTTTCTTTTCAAAGGACTCCAGTTCCGGAATACAATGTTTCTCCAGACAGTTCAGATACCATTCCGGTTTTCTCATTTCCGGATTGTCCTGAAGGCGATCGATCCTGGGCTGCACCGTCACAAAATAATCCCGCTTCAAAAATGCACAGGTCTTCTTCCTGTTCAGTATCTGCAGCACAAAATCATCCCAGATCCCATATCCATGGGTTTCATCAAAAGAGATTCCTTTCATGCTTTCCCTTCGTAAGATCACTCCTTCAAAAGTCGTCGGGCATTTCAGGCAGTCTTCCGGCTGCTCCAGATTACAAAATAACTCTTCCTTCTGCTTTCCTGTTTCCTGAGGAACTTCCCGTTTCGGATTCCGGAATCTCTGCGAAAAAAACAGGACATCCGTCTCTTCTTTATGCAGTTCCAGATATTCACATCCCCGCTTCAGACTATCCCCCTTCCAGATATCTCCTGCAGAGATCCTGGCAGCATAGGCTTCTTCTCCCTGTGCAAACTCCTCTTCACAGACCTTCCAGACGCTTTTTTCTCCACAACTCACCTGTATAAGCTGCTCTCCCCACCTGGAGCTCAATTCTTCCACATCTTCGCAGAAAATATCCGGCATCCCGTCATGTTCCCACACCAGAACGATCCGTATCCTCTGCCGGAACGACTCCTCAAGAACCCACAGACTTTCCATGGTCTGCACCAGCAGATCTCTGTTCTTAATATCTGTTATGATCACTTTCAGCATTTTTTATCTATCCCCCGTAAGATATAAATATTCGTTTTCATCCAACTGTCTTTCTGATTTTCACTTTTTCAAATGTATATAAAGTCGAATGACCTAATTCTCATAAAACTGTATCCCCAATGCCCCGTTCAACATCTCCCCATTCTTTCCGAACATTTCTTCTCCTGTATCCAGATATTCAATGGTTCGCCCCAGTTTTACCTTCTCTTCTTTCTCACACTTCACACCAATTTCCAGAATATACCGTTTTCCCGGAATCACTTCACAGCCCTCGGTCAAAATCTGGTTATAACCACTGCTCAATTCTTTCATATCCAGCAGTGTTTCTGTAATCAGTTTCCCGTTTCCGTTCTCTTTCAACGTAATAGTCAGACTGCCACTTTCAGTCGGTTTTATTTTTATCACCGCATATCTTACATGTTCTGTCTCTGCAGTAAATGACTGGGTTATCGAATCTCCGTCTTGCACTTCCAGCCAATCCGAAACTGTCTTTGACAGATAGTCTGTATACGCATAAGGAACATTATAACCGGAACGATTAAGAAACGCAGAAATAAGAATAATCGCTGCCAAAATAACAATTGCAAAAGGCATCTTTCTTTTCCTGAGAAATGCTCCAATTCCTTCTCCAATTAACAATACTGTCATAATCACAATAGACATTCCTTCCACCCACATGGGTGTCGTGACATGCATATAGGAATAATATTTATCTCCTGCTCCCTCCATCCAAACAAAAGGAAGTGGAATCATCACCAAAAGCATCCCCACTAAATACAATACATCCCATTTTTTCTTATCTCCGCTGTCCAGATATTCCACAATAGGAATTATCATAAAAATTGCTGAATATACATAACTAATAGACGGCAGTCCAATCAACAGACAAGTAAGAAGAAGTGTCACCTTCCATCTATCCCGCAGACCAGATACTGCCCATATACCAAGCAGGGCAAACGTAACCTTTAAAACATTGGCAATGAACACACAGTTCCCACCCACAAACGAAAAAAGATTTTTTAAAATTGTAGTATAATCAAGCTGACATCCGATGCGGGTCGCAGAAAAGCTTCCGGATGTATTTTTTAAATTTTGAAGAAGATAAAAAATATTTTCAAATCCTCCAAAAAAAATAAATGGTATAAGAAAAACAGCTACTCCCATTATTACCAGTCCAACTGTTTCCTTCCACTTTTTTTCTTTGAGAATCATAAACCCGAAAATGGCAGGATATATCTTAATTCCAGCTGCTATCGCCAATGAACAATAGGCAAGTACACGCAGCCATCTGTTCTGGGAATCTTTCCATAAAAAAAAGAGCATAGTAAAAATTAATGCAACAAAGATAATATTTGATCGTTCAAATTGATATAGAAATGGTATGGTAAAAAGCATTGCTGCCGTAAACACATTTTTTTCTAACTTACTTCCCTTTTTCCATGATGTTAAAATCATAAAATATGCCAGTAATGTTACACTACAGTACAAAACAAAATACAGACTACATTCCTGCAGTGCCTTAATCTTATTATAATCCGTCAGCGTTTCTAACTGCTTCAGTGTGTCTATGGACATAAACCTTGTTATGAACATATAAAAGAAATTTGCCAAAGGTGGATAAATAGTATCTCCCTGGTAAATTTCCTTTCGATTCCAATATATATTTTCCTTTAAACAAGAAAAGAAATCATAAAAGGAACTGCCCGGCTTCCATACATACAGTTGAAGCGAATTATAATGGGTCAGAAAAACAGAGGCCCAGAATACCAGTAAGGACCCTGCCAGAACAATATAAAATATTTTCTTGATCTTCTTTTCCTGTACCATCGTCATTCCCATCTTCTCCAACTGCTTTCTAGCTTTCACTTTTCTCCAAGGATTCTAATTTAAACCGATTAACTCAATTAGTAAACATAAAGTAATCATTCCTATTATCTCTTCCGAAAGGCCCACAATTTATTCAACAAGAAATTCAAAGGAATTGTAATAAGCAGATTCACCAACGGTGCCATCGTTTCCGGCCAAGACAGAAAATCAATCTGAATCACCAATAGAATATTATTAAGCACAAGACCTGTTCCCGCATATGACAAAACTGTTTTACAAAAACTTTCCAAAATATTTCTCTGTTCCCCTTCTTCTGTCTTAAACACATATCGATTATTCCAGAAAAATGCATTGACAACACTGATGATAAACCCCAGGATACTGGCAACCAGATAATGCATTCCAACAAATACCCCCACAAGATACACCACATATGAGATGAGGGTATTAGAAACACCTACCAGACCAAACTTTACAAATTGCATAAAACCATCCCAGTTCTTTTCAATGAAAGACAACCTAAGTATCTTAATAAAAACTAATTTCAAAATTGATTCTAAAATATTCCAGATTTTTTTTCCCACCTATATCACTCCACTTTCTATAATATCATGCCCTAAATCATTGATTTTATAGGCTTAAAAATTTTTTAAGTCACAACCACCACTTCAAGTGGTGGTTTGGGATGGCCCTCATAAGGGCCAGTTACACGCACGCCCAAAAGGGCGGGTATCGCAAGCATTGTTACTGGTCCGCTTACAAAGCGGTACTTCTTGAGTCCTCTTTTCTCGACTCTTCTGCCTGCTCTCTTATGTACTTTCTTATTGCATCTTCTGTTATATTACCAATGGTAGATACGTAATATCCTCTAGCCCAGAACGCCTTATCCCACTTACTTTGCAGCTCTAGATGACGATCATATACCATCAATGTACTTTTCCCTTTCAAATATCCCATAAATTTTGAAATGCTATACTTGGGTGGAATTGCCACACTTAGATGAACATGATCCATACACACCGCACCATCAATAATTTCTACATCTTTGTACTTACATAACGTTCATATTATTTCTCGTACATCATTCCTCAACTGACCATACAGTACTTTTTTCCTATACTTTGGAATGAATACGATATGATACTGGCATTTCCAGCGTACATGTGATAAACTTCTATTGTCCATTTGGACCGCCTCCTATTCTTTGAGTTGGCTTGCGACACCATACTCATTGTATCATAGGAGGCTTTTATTGATATCCTGCACGCTCCTGCTTATTCCATTCTCCCCAGCATAGCTGGGGGATTAGGATTTTCATTTAAATTCCACCACCCGCCCATGCGGCGGAATTTACTCTCGCACGGTTGATATTTACCCTTACATACCGCATCCCCATATACTGTCCCTGAGTTCTTCGCCGTCGGTATTTTCCTGACAGCGTTTGTTTCAGGTTCTGTCAAAGATGGCGTCCGATTGCGACTGTTTTGTGTTATTATGATTTTTCCTTCTGACAGCAGTAGAAGGAGGAATCATGAGCAAATTTATACCCGGAAACCTAAAACATCTCACACTCGCAGATCGCATTTACATTGAAAATGAATTAAACAAAGGTACATCCTTTAAAGATATCGCTAAGTTTTTGTGCAAGGATCCTACTACCATCTCCAAAGAAGTATAGGCTCACCGCCTTTCTGACTGGTATCACAAAGGCACCTTCTACAATGCCAAAAACTTCTGTGTCCATCTCTATCACTGCAAAAAGACGAATGCGTGTGGGAAGATCGTCCTGTGTGGAGTGAAATGTGCTTCCTGCCCTACTTGCAACCAGACATGCCGCGACTTTGAAAAGGAACGATTCTCCCGTTTGGATAAGGCCCCTTATGTTTGCAACGGATGTCCAAAGAAAATCAGTCATTGTACAATCACTCACAAATATACATACAATGCACGATTCTCAGACCGCAAATACCTTGAAAAACTTTCTGATTCCAGAGCCGGTGTCAATCTTACAAAGCATGAACTCCGCAAAAAAGACCGCATCATCTCACCGCTTATTGAACAGGGACAGTCTCTGTATCAGATCGTGATCAACCACCCGGAACTGGATCTTTCGGTCAGGACCGTTTACTCCTATCTCGATCAGGGATTGTTTACAGCACGTAACATCGATCTGAAACGAAAAGTGAAATTCAAACCTCGCAAGTGCCATAAAACACAGATCACAGACCGTACTGTTTTCATCAACCGAACCTATCAGGATTTCCAGACGCTGCAGCTTCCATTCTGTACCGAAATGGATACCGTTCATTCTTCCAGAAAGTCAAAGAAAACACTGCTCACCTTCTTTTTTACAAGAGAAAAGCTGCTTCTTGCCATTCTGATGAACCGCTGTACGGAAGGCGCTGTCCGCCTCATATTTGACCGGTTAGAAAAGCGCCTGGGAACCTATGAATTCATTTCAGCCTTTGAGTATATACTGACCGATCGTGGAACATAATTCGGTGATCCGGAATCATTGGAAACAGGGGGAAACGACATATAACGCACAAGTATTTATTACTGTGACCCTATGAGAAGCAGTCAAAAAGACGGGCTGAAGCAGGCTCATACCATTCTCCGTATGGTGCTTCCCAAAGGAACCAGCTTTGAATTCCTTACCCAGTGGGATGTGAACCTGCTCGTAAACCATATCAACTCAACGCCCAGGGAAAGCCTCGGAGCCCCCTACAACGTTGCACTCGAAACAATGGGCGAAAATGTGTTAAACACATTTCAGCTTAGACCGATTGCCCCGGATGAGGTAAATCTAACGCCTAAGCTGATCCGCTTTAGCCACTAATCAACTGATCGAAATCTGCTGTCAGACTGGAAGTAAACTTTTCACATTTTTCAAAAGTAACCGGTGGAATTAAGTCTGACATACTACCTTCCAGTGGTCTGTTTTTCATGTCCAGAAATCAAGTATTTTTCGATAAGTTGAGTTCATTATAGCAGAAACCAGGAGATTTTGCTCAAAAACCTCTTGTAAAATCATTAAAAAACAATGCGTGGTGGAATATACTTTTTTAAGTTAGCGATTTTACAAGCTTTTCTTTAAATATTTACCTCATAAAACAGAGCCAGAAGTGTATGACAGTTATTGTATCTTGTACTGAATAGCTAAAAGAGGGTGCAATTCATAAAGGGTCTCATTGTTTTGCTTTATAAAGGCTATTAATCCTCTGTTTACTATGATGTTGAACCTTCCGTGTCTAATGATATCAAGTACCAACTTCCTTCGTCCCACCTGCTCATACACGAGTGCCCGCTAAGCTTTCTAACAGGGTCATGCCCTACGGAGAGAACTACCTCAAGCTACAACTCTTGTTTGTATTTTGATTTTACTGACCTGACTACTCTACAGAGTACGGATATTCCGTGGACGCTTTCCCTGCCTCGTTTTACTGGTCAATGTGACCATCCTTCATCCCAATACTTGCGTTCGCATACTGTAGGATTTCTCTGGAACTGCTATAGCCGCATCCTCTGAGCTTAGCATCATGCCCAATCTATCTTATTCCAGCTTCACCAAGTGCTACCAGATTATCCGGGAAGAGGTGCCTGTTTCAGCAGTTCCAGGCTGAATGCACCATCAATTTTTCCCAACGCATCCTTATACTCCTGGAAATATATCTTCATCTCTCTGTGCATCCGATTGATTGTCCTAATTCTGTCTTCATTCAGTTGGTCTTTAAACTTGGATAACCTGCGAAGCTCCGCATTAAGTTTTTCCGGAAGGTATGGCATACCAAAGTTGCCATCCTTGACAAGGTTTGCTATCAATTTCGGCTCCTTCCTGTCATCCTTCATCTGCTGTTATCTTCAACCTCCTTTGTCTTTTTCACAGCATAAGGGTTTACCTGAACAATGCTGATTCCATTTGAAATCATCCATGTCGCAAGGCAGAACCAGTAATGATCGGTCGGCTCTAATCCAAGTACTATCTGGCTCATATTATGTTCATCAGCCATTGTTACTCCCTATTCCTTTGCACTATGAAATCCCTCATAATCATTGTTAAAAGAATATACAGACTTACTGAGTTCCCTTCCTCTGATATCGATAGCTCTCATATAGTGCGTTTCACTGCCACATCGCATCCTAAGATAAGCATGTCATCACTGATAAAGGAGAGTTTTTCATTTTTATCGAACTTACCATTGGTCTCTAACTCACGCCAGGTTGAAACAGTAAGACTTTCTCTGATCCCCTCCGCTTTTTTCAAAAGTTCCTGTTATCAAAAATATTTGCTGTTACCACTTGATTTTTCTTCTTTGTGACTTTAACATTCATTTTAGATACCTCGAGTAAATTTAGATTTTACCAACTGTCAGATCAGTAATAATCTAAATTTACTCGAGGTATTTAATTGTGTCAATCTCTTGACCTATTTAAAGCATACAGGAAGCTTTTCTTTCTTCTTATTCTTGTATTTTGCCCAATTCGATCCAATCTGAAGTACAAGATCATATGTAAGCAATACCCCCGTTAACAACATTGCGTATTGTTTAACAATTACATAATACGCCAAGTCAACATCTTCAATTCTTCCAAATATAGGCAGGAGCAAATTGATAAGCGAAAGGCATACAAAATACAACCACGACTTTCTATCATATTTTTCTTCATTTAGAAACGCAATAAACGCAGGGATCATAAAAATTAGCGTATATCCACCAGCATCTTGAGCAAAAATAACAATCATACTCAATGCCAACAGCTTTTTCCAATGCTCTTTTAACAAAAATACTGCCAAAGCAAGCCAAAGTAAAACTGCAGTTTTTATAACAAAAATAAGTGTACTTGTATTTCTAATAACTGCCTCATAATTCTTAGAAAAAGCATTACCAATCTGAGCGATTATACTACTAACAGTCCTTTCTACATTATAGCCGTCTAGCCGAATTGCTTTTCCGCTTGATGAAAAACTAATAATTGCCTCTATCAGACATCTTAATCCCTCTACTCCATCAAATATTACAAATGGTACAAAAAAAATAAGGACTCCATATATAACAGCTCGAATTGCATCTTTCCAACGTTTTTCAGCTATTAGTATAATTCCAAATAACGCTGGATATAATTTCAATCCTGCAGATAAAGCCAAACAAACTAATGCTATCTCACGTATCCATTTATTCTCGGAACGGTAAAAAATTGTAAACACCAATAAAAAAATAACCGCCAATCCTATAATATTTCCCCGTTCAAACGAATACAAATTAGCAAAACTAAAAATCATGCTAATTCCTATCATCATCCCAAGCTTACTATTATTAAATGCGTGGCTCAGAACAAAAATAAATAATACACATATTATTGCTATCAGAAAAATATATGCAAATAAAGGTACTTGACTAACCCGCAAATCTACATCTGAGCCACGGATAGCAACACTCCCCTCAAAACTGTCCGGCCATTGACTTATTACGCCTCTAGGAACACAATGACAAATAAACCAAAAAATGAAATTGGCTAACGGAGGATAAATTGTTCCATATTGTGTATACGGATGTCTTCCTAGCGTGTATATAATACTATTAAAGAAATCCATTCCGGTATCTAGATCGTCATAAAAAAAATATTCCTTAAAAATGTGACCATATGAGAAAAACATCGCCATCAAAAAAATGCTCACTGAAATTACTGTGAATACAATATAGAGTTTTTTAAATGTATTTTTCTTCATATGTATCGTTTCCTTCCAAATTGTCCTCTTACAGCATCTATATATCTTGTATAAACGTCAAGACTTTTCCGTTCCATATATCCGCATTATCTTTCGTAAATTCAGAAATTAATTCTCTCTTCTTCTACTACCAATGGACGCTTCATTACCCTGGTATTAATATTCATAATATATTCTCCAACCAACCCGATAAAGAATAACTGTATCGATCCCATCAGAAACACACCAATAGTTACCGGTGCCATACCTGCCTGGAACTCTGACCAGTGAGTCAGTTTCATCACCAGATAAAATACCGCCACCGCAAGACTAATCACAGAACACAGAAATCCCATGATGGTAGCCACACGCAGCCCCACCTTTGTGTAAGAGGTAAAGCTCAGCATTGCCGCATCATACAGGCTGTACCAGTTATTATGGGTCTTGCCTGCCCGTCTTCTCTGCTGTTCATACTCAATATCTTTTCTCTTAAATCCCAGCTCTGCCACAATTCCCCGCAGGAACGGAGTTGGATCATCCAGATTCCGAAGCACCTCGATAAAGCTTTTATCATACAGTCCGAATCCGGTAAAATGTTCGATCTGTTCCACCTGAGACATTTTCTTAATGGCTTTATAATAACAGGTCCGGAGAAATCTCATGATACCGTTCTCCCTGCTGGTGGCTTTGATTCCACAGACAATCCGGTATCCTTCTTCCCATGCTTTTAAAAATTCCGGCACCACTTCTATGGGATCCTGAAAATCGCAGCACATACAGATTACACAGTCCCCCGTCGTCTGCAGCATACCATAATAGGGGGAATTAAACTGTCCAAAGTTCTTTGCATTCAGAATTGCCTTTATTTTTTTATTCCCGGCACATATCATGCGAAGCTTATCTCTTGTTGTGTCCTGGGAGCAGTTATCGATAAACACGATCTCGTAATCGTACTGAGTCAGCTGTTCTTCAAATAGCTTTGTCAATGCCTGACTCATAGGGATCACGTTTTCTTCTTCATTATAACATGGTACTAACACACTTACTTTTTTCATGATTTTTATCCTTTTACCAGACATCTCCATGTCTGCTCTATTCCATCTTTAAACATCATCTGTGGTTCATATCCGGTATCCCGACTAAGATCTGATATATCTGCACAAAGATACATCACCTGTTTCTCTGCATAGGGAATCTCACCAAACCCAATCTGTGCCCCAGGTGATACTACATCCCGGATCTCTTCAATATAATTCTTCAAGGGTCTGACCCGACCGCTTCCCAGTACATAGGTCTTGCCGTCATTCCCTTTTTCTGCTGCCAGACGAAATGCTCTTGCCGCATCGCCGCTGAACAGATAATCCCACATCTGTTCTCCCTTTGTACATTTCGGAATTTCTCCAGCACAAAGGCTGTTCATGACCGACATCACCAGGCTTTGATTGCCGTCATTGGGGCCGTAAACACTGAGAATCCGCATCCATATGTGTTCCATTCCAAGCTGATGTGCCGCAATTCTGGTCATCTGACCGGCACATAACTTTGCAATCCCATATCCATTTTCCGGAAACACAGGTGTATCTGATGTCAGTTTTCCTTCCACTCTGCCATACTCCGCCTGAGATCCCGCACCAATAAATACCTTGCATCCAAATTTTCCGGCTGCCCTTACTGCATCCAGCGCATACCGGACATTGTCGTTCTGAAGATGCATATCATTTCTGGCTGTCCCGGTTGTACCGGCCCACGCAAAATGGAAAAACACATCATACTCTTTTCCAGTATCGTTCTCCACGCTGCATAAACGATCCAGATCACAATACTTCACAGATACCAGTTCATGTTTTGGTATCCTTTCATTTCTTACCGATCCTTCCCGGCAAAATACCAGAACCTCTATGTTCTGTCTTATTAATTCGGCAACCAGTGCTGTTCCCACAGCACCGGTTGCTCCTGTTATAACTGCTCTCTTTATTTTTCTCATAATGATACTGTTACTCCCAAAGTGGAATAAACATCTGTTTTTCCAGTTCTTCTCTCGGAAGGAACGGTGCCAGATCCTCCAGCGGCGGGCTGACCAATGTTCCGTCTTCCAGACGTTTTGTACTGCTCTTTGGTTCCCATACCTGGGCGGTGTCCGTAAAGATCTCACAGAATACCGGGCCATCCAGAGCCAGCACTTCATCCACCACTTTTTTCATTTCTTCATTGCTGGATGCACTGTAATACGGATATCCAAATGCCTCAGCAATCTTCTTGTATTCCGGGAAAGACAGGTCTCCTGATTCCGTGCCGATTCCCACCTTGGTATGATGTCCGAACAGGTTTGTCTGGGTGATTCGAATGGAATGATAACCGCTGTTATTGATCAGGAAGATTTTAATGGGAAGCTGATTGGTCAGAATTGTCTGCAGTTCCTGCAGATTCATCATAATGCTTCCGTCTCCCTCCAGACAGATCGTCTCTCTTCTACCTCCTCCAAGGCAGGTTCCGATAGCTGCCGGAAGGCCATATCCCATGCTGGCTACTGCACTGTTATTAGCCAGGCGGCTTCCCTGTTTGATTACATATGCCTGATGTCCTACTACGCAACAGGCACCATTCGACACTGCTGTCAGACTGTTCTCAGGCAAACGGCTGCTCATATAACGGACAAACGCATAAACGTTCGCTGTGCTCCCATTTTCTTCCCACTGTCGGGGCAGAACTACGGGATATTCTTTTTTCCATCGCTGGCAGGTCTCCAGCCATACACCGCCCTCATGAACCGGGGCTGTATCCCCAAGAACGTCATCCATCTTTTCCAGAAAATCTTTTGCATCGGCCCATACCGGCATATCTACATGGAGTGTATGCTTTTTCATCTCTGCCTGATCGATATCTACCATGATGACCTCTGCCGCACGCGCCCAGGTCTTCCAGTTGTATCCCACCTGACGGATAGAAATACGCGTACCGATTGCAAGGATCAGATCCGCATTCTGAATAGCCCAGTTGCCGGGGCGGTCTCCCATATTGCCGGCACGGCCGCAGTACAGTGGATTTTCATCCTCGATCAGATCAATGGCATTCCAGTACGTCACCACCGGAATATTCAGCTTGTCCGCCACCTTTCGGAACGCTTCATATCCGCCGGAAAGACGGATTCCGTAGCCAGCATGAAATACCGGCCGCTTTGCATGACGGATTTTTTCAATGATAGTTTTTACCGTCTCCTCACTTACTTTTGGCGGCAGATTTACATCATCCTCCGCCGGATCATACCCCTCAAGTTCATCAGTCTCAATAAACCCACCCTGGAAGTTGACAGGAATATCAATCCATACAGGACCGGGACGGCCCGTCGTTGCCAGATGCCAGCCCTTTTCCAGTGCATAGCGAATCTGCTTCGGATCTTCGATCATCACAGCGTACTTGGTCATAGGTTCCACCGATTTTACAATATCGTACTCCTGGTCACCCACCGCACGCAGCGGCATACCGTCCGTATACTGCATGGTATATCTGGCCGTGGTATCATAACGAACCTGACCGCTAATCACAAACATTGGGATAGAGTCAAGCCATCCTCCTACCACACCGGTAATGGCATTGGTTCCACCGGGGCCGGTGGTCACACACACTGCCGCAATCTTATTTTCCAACCGGGCATAAGCTTCCGCAGCCATAGCACAGGCCTGTTCATGATGATTATAGGTTACTTTCAGTCCTTCCTTATGGCCCAGTGCATCATTCAAATGCATGGCACCGCCGCCTACTACACTAAAGCAGTCTTTCACACCATGGGCTACCAGGAAGTCTGCTACATAATCTGCTAATCTCTGTTTCATCTCGTTCTCTCCTTCGTATATTAATTACATACTGACAGCCTTAATTATTGTCTTAGCCATATAATCGATCATTTCATCTGTCATTCCCGGATATACGCCTACCCAGAAGGTGTTGTTCATAATAAAATCTGTTACGGAAAGATCCCCTGCCACACGGTATTTCTCTGTACCCCGGATCTGGTCAAAACAGGGATGCTTGATCAGATTTCCACTGAACAGCAGACGTGTCTGTACATTATGTTCCTCAATATATCTGGTCACTTTATTTCTTTCCAGACCACTCTCCGGTCTTACGGAAATTAAGAATCCGAACCAGGAAGGACGGCTGTTTTCTGCCGGTTCCGGAAGAATCAGTTTGTCTGCTACAGGCTCCAGAGCTGCCCTCAGTCTGTCCCAGTTATGCCTGCGTCGCTCAATAAAGGACGGAAATTTCTTTAACTGCTCACATCCAATGGCCGCCTGCATATCGGTAACCTTCAGATTATATCCAAAATGGCTGTATACATATTTATGATCATAGCCCTGGGGAAGTTCTCCATACTGGCCGTCAAAACGATGTTTGCAGAAATTATCCTGTCCGGAGGGGCAGATACAGTCACGTCCCCAGTCACGGAAGGACAAGATCAGACGGTTCAATTTCGGATCATTGGTATATACACATCCGCCTTCTCCCATGGTCATGTGATGAGGCGGGTAAAAGCTACTGGTTCCGATATCTCCCCAGGTACCCGTAAAACGTGTTTCCCCGTCAATGGTATACTGTGTTCCCAGTGCGTCACAGTTGTCCTCCACCAGCCAGAGATTATACTTCTCACAGAATGCCTTTACAGCGGAAAGATCAAACGGATTTCCCAGCGTATGTGCGATCATGACTGCCTTTGTCTTTTCTGACAGTGCCTCTTCCAGCTTTGTCACATCAATGTTATATTGCGGAACGGTCACATCCACAAATACCGGAACAGCACCATACTGAAGTACCGGTGTCACCGTGGTGGGAAATCCGCATGCCACTGTGATGACTTCATCTCCCGGAAGGATCTGTCTCTCCCCCAGCTCCGGTGCTGTCAGGGTCATAAATGCGATCAGGTTTGCAGAAGATCCGCTGTTCACCAGATGGGCAAATTTCACCCCGATCCACTGAGCAAATTCTTTTTCAAACTGATCCGCAAAACGTCCCGTAGTCAGCCAGAAATCCAGCGTGGCATCTGTCAGCGCACACATTTCTTTTTCGTCAAAAACTCTGGCCGCATATGTGATCCGTTCTCCGTCATGATAAGGTTCTTTCTTTTCTTTAAACTGATGATAATAGTCCGCTACCAGAGCTTTGATCTGCTCCCGTGCTTCCTGCTCATTTTTCCAATCTGCCATTTTCTATTTCCTCCATATTTTCCTGCTGATTTCCTCCCAATGATCCCGATAGCATTGCTGCACCGCCAGAAAATTATCGGGTAATCTGTCAAACCACTTTAGATCACCGCATTCCCATTTTTCTTTTTCCTGCATCTCAATGCAGCAGTCCCGGGGCAAATGACACTCAAAAACCATCGTAATAAAATGGGCCCGTTCTCTCTGATTCTCAATTTCCCGTGCTTCCCTGGAAAATATCTCAAAGACATGAACGGGGCTTTTGCCACAGATCACTTCTGCCCCCAATTCTGCTTTGGCTGTTTTCTGAATCCGTTCCTCAAAAGTCTCCATAAGACGGATGCATCCACCTGGAATATGCCATCCCGTTCCACTGTGAGGATCATCTCTCCAGGACAGCAGAATCTGTCTCTTTTCATTTGTAACCAGAAGATCCACATTGACCACTGGTGCCAACGTTGAGGAAAATAGAAAAAGCTCATTCCCCAATCCATTTTCCGGATGGATATCCTGTTTTTCCATCTCTTTCTGTAACTGCCCGATTGCTTCCGCCACACTCATTACAGTTCAACCTTCAAAAATTCCTCAATCTGCCTGTCCATACAGTCTCTCACATCCTGTCCCGCCATCCAGCATTTCGACCATTCTACTGTTTTTGAAATGGCCTGATCCAGATTCCAGTGAGGCTTCCAGCCAAACACCGTCTTCAGCTTCGAGCAGTCCAGCTTCAGGAAATTTGCCTCATGAGGGCCTCCGTCATGCTGGTTGATCCACTTCAGTCCTTCTCCCCAATGGCTCACAAAGAGATCCACCAGCGCCCCCGTCTGGAAACAGTCCACCTCATCCGGTCCCACATTGTACCAGCCGGCATACGTTTTGTTCTCATACTGCTTTGCCGCAATCATCAGATACGCATACAGAGGTTCCAGCACATGCTGATACGGCCTGGTAGAAAACGGATTGCGGACAATAATATCCCTTTTATCCATGGCCGCTCTCACACAATCCGGTATGATCCTGTCATTGGCAAAATCTCCGCCGCCGATCACATTTCCTGCCCTTGCAGTAGAAACAGGCAGCGTACTCTCTCCACGATTGTCTGTAAAAAAGGCGTTTTTATAAGAATGTGTAACCAGCTCCGAACAGGACTTGGAGTTAGAATAAGGGTCATACCCGTCCAGTTCTTCATTCTCCCGGTATCCCCAGGCCCATTCTTTATTCAAATATACCTTATCTGTAGTTACATTCAGAAAAGATTTCACACAATCACTGTTTCTGACACACTCCAGGATGTTTACCGTTCCCATAACGTTTGTCTCATAGGTGTATGCCGGATCCTTGTAACTGTCCCGTACAATGGGCTGTGCTGCCAGATGGAGCACGATCTCCGGCTGTGCTTCGTCAAACGCTTTTTTCAGAGAAGGATAGTCCCTGATATCCCCGATAACAGAGATTATGTCCTGTTCGATTCCGGCAATTTTAAAAAGAGACGGCTCTGTAGGCGGATTCAGAGAATAGCCGGTGACTCTTGCCCCGGCACCGGCAAGCATTTTGCAAAGCCAGGAGCCTTTAAATCCGGTATGCCCCGTCACAAATACCTTTTTCCCACGATAAAACGACAAGTCAAATCCCATTAATTTTCCCACACTTTCCAGGGTGCGTTTCCGCTGTCCCACAAATTTTCTAGCTTATCCTTCTCCCTTTTTGTATCCATGCACTGCCAGAATCCGTCATGATAGTAGCTCTTCAGTTCTCCCCGGAAAGCCAGCGCACGCATGGGCCCCTGTTCTAGAATAGTGGAATCATCTTCCAGGTAATCAAAAATTCCCTGGTTACAAACCATAAACCCGCCGTTGATCAGGGTACCGTCCTCATCATCCTTTTCCCTAAAAGCAGTGATGGTATTATCTTTATTAATATCCAGAACCCCTTTCTGCTGAGCAATACTCACCGTAGTCAGCGTCACACACTTTCCGTGAGACTGGTGATACTGGAAAAGATGCCTGATATCCACATCAGCCACCGCATCTCCATAAGTGAGAAAGAACGTTTCATCCTCCAGATAACTTCTGATGCGTTTTACCCTTCCGCCAGTCATGGTGTTCAGTCCCGTATCCACGATGGTTACTTTCCATGGCTCTGCCACATTATTGTGTACGATCATCTCATTATTCCTGGTGAAGTCAAAGGTAATATCACTGTTATGAAGATAATAATCCGCAAACCATTCTTTTATCACATGTTGCTTATACCCTGCACAAATGACAAATTCATTAAATCCATAATGGGAATATTCCTTCATAATATGCCATAGTATGGGTTTCCCGCCGATTTCCAACATGGGCTTCGGCTTAAACTGCGATTCTTCCGATATCCGCGTTCCATAGCCTCCCGCTAAAATTACTACTTTCATCCTGTTTTTTCTCCTCTTATTTCTTCCTCAGCAGACATATAACATTTTCTTAATAATCATTTTAACATATCAATCTTTCCTTTTCAACTCTTCTCTTACGCATTCCAGCGCTTCCCGAATCACCTTGTCCATGTCGTAATATTTGTAATGTCCAAGCCGTCCGCCGAAGATCACATTCTTTTCCTGGTCTGCCAGCTTCCGGTACTCTTCATACAGCTGTCCGTTTTTCTCATCGTTTACCGGATAGTAGGGTTCCATGCCCGGCTTCCATTCCTGGGAGTATTCTCTGGAAATCACGGTAAAATCTTTCGGCTCTGCCTTTTCCCTCTCCGGCTCAAAATGTTTGTGCTCGATGATTCTGGTATAAGGGACCGCTGCTTCCGTATAATTTACCACCGCATTTCCCTGATAATTGCTCTCGGGCAGTCGTTCTGTCTCAAACCGAACGGTGCGGTACTGAAGGTGTCCCAGCCTGTAATCAAAGTATTCATCGATCATGCCGGTGTAAACTACTTTTTTGAATGTGCCCGGATTCTCTTTCTGATAAGCGGCAAAATCCACTCCCAGCTTGACGTCCACATCAGCCAGCAGCGCTTCCACGATCTTTGTATAACCGCCCATAGGGATTCCCTGATAGCGGTCATTGAAGTAATTGTTATCATAGGTAAACCGAAGGGGAAGCCGTTTGATAATAAATGACGGCAGCTCTTTGCAGGGACGTCCCCACTGCTTTTCCGTATACCCTCTAATCAGCTTTTCATACACATCGGTTCCCACCAGGGACAGTGCCTGTTCCTCCAGATTCTGCGGCTCTGTGATATGAAGGTCTGCGATCTGGTCAGCAATGATCTTCTGCGCTTCCTCAGGCGTGCGGATTCCCCACATCTTGCTGAAGGTGTTCATATTAAAGGGCAGATTGTAAAGCTCGTCTTTGTACACTGCCATCGGCGAATTGATGTAATGATTAAACTCCGCAAACTGATTCACATACTCCCATACTTCCTTGTCACTGGTATGGAAAATATGGGCGCCGTATTTGTGCACCTGAATGCCGTCCACATTTTCTGTATAAATATTTCCTCCGATATGAGTTCTCCGGTCAATGACCAGACAGCGTTTTCCTGCCTGTCTTGCCTCATGGGCAAACACAGCACCGAAAAGTCCCGCTCCCACGATCAGATAATCGTAATTGTTTCCTCTTTTTTTTCTTTCTTTTTCCCGTTTCTTTTTCAGCCTGATTTTCTCCAGTTCATCCTGTTCCTGCTGATAAGCCTCACATACGGTCACTGCATCTCCCGCCATCCGTTCCACTCCTTTGTCCAGCCAGATAGCATGATCACAGAGCTTCTTCACAGAATTGATATTATGGGATACATAAAGCAGGGTCGTTCCGCTTTCCCGCATTTCCTGCATTCTCTCGTTACACTTTTTCCTGAAACGATAATCTCCTACCTCCAGAACTTCATCAACGATCAGCACATCGGGGTTTACGATCGTAGCCACCGCAAAACCCAGCCTGGCCTTCATACCGGAAGAAAAGTTTTTAATGGGGGAATCCAGGAACTTTTTGATCTCCGCAAATTCCACCACTTCATCAAAATGCTCTTCCATGAATTTTTTCGAATGGCCCAGCAGTGTCCCGTTCATATAAATATTTTCTCTGGCTGTCAGGTTTCCGTCAAACCCAGCCCCCAGCTCGATCAGCGGAGCAATGCTTCCCGCCACCCTGACGCTGCCCCGATAGGGCTTAAGAATTCCTGCGATTACTTTCAAAAGAGTGGATTTTCCTGATCCGTTTGTTCCGATCAGGCCCCAGGCTTCCCCTTTTTTTACCTTCAGCGACACATTCTTCAACGCCAGAAATTCCTGAAACATCAGCTCATGCTTCATCAATTTGATGGCATATTCTTTTAAATTGTCCACCTTTTCATTGGAAAGGTTAAACCGTACTGTGACGTCATCCACTTCCACAACATAATTATCCATCTTTTTTCTCCATCCATTCTGCTAGATATATAAAACGAATTTGTCTTTCTTCGCCTGAAATACCGCCACACCGACGATCAGCATCGCAAATGCATAGAACCATCCGCCAAGGAACACGATTTTTCCGGGAAAACATCCTTCATAGACATAGGCCCGGAACTGGGTCACATAGAAATACAGCGGGTTAAAGGTCTTTACCAGGAACTTGAGTTTCTCCGGCATGTTAATGCTTTCCAGGGAATAAATGATGGGCGTCACATAGAGCCATGCGGTCATGACTGCATTGTAAATGTACTGGATATCCCGGAAAAATACATGAAGGGTCGCCAGCAGAAATCCCAGTCCGCAACAGAAGATATAAAGCTCCAGGATCACCACCGGGAACAGAAGGATCGTCCAGTAAAACTTCGCTCCCGTGATCACCATGACCACAGCAAGTGCTCCCAGAGAAAGCACGGTATCTACCATACAGCTTGTCACCTTGGCCAGAGTAAAAATATACTGCGGTACATATGTTTTTTTCAGAAGCTGCGCATTTCCCGTCACCGATTTCATGGCATTGTTGGTACTCAGCTTCAGAAAATCGTACAGCGTACGTCCACAGAGCAGATATACCGGATAGTTACTGATATTCTTTTTAAAGAGATTGGAGAACACTGCAGTCAGTACCAGCATGATCAGCAATGGATTCAGTACGCTCCACACATACCCCAGGATGCTCCTGCGGTACTTCAGCTTCAGATCCCGGCTGACCAGTTCAAGGACCAGATCTTTATATTTTATCAGTGTCTTTATTCTGCTTTGAAGCGAATTCATAGTGTATCCTCTCATTATAAACCTTTTTTCTATATATTATAAACTACACTGTGTGTTTTTACAAGGCAGTTCTTTGCAGCGGGGTTTTCTGCTTTCCCGCTTCTTCTTCAAATTTCCTTGTAAATCCCTCTTATTTCTGATATATATAAAGAGGTTCCGGCCTGCCATATGATTTGACAGCCCGGGTTCACAAATGCGAATCACCAAAAAGTTACTATTAGAATTACTATTATAAGGAGATTTCCATTATGAGATTAATGATCGTTCGCCACGGCGACCCGGATTATGAACATGATACCCTGACTGAACGGGGCTGGGAAGAGGCAAAGCTTCTGGTGCCCCGTTTTCTGAAACTGAACGTGAAGGATTTTTATGTGTCCCCTCTGGGACGGGCAAAAGATACGGCTTCCTGTACCTTAAAGGCCCTGAACCGTACAGCTGTGGAATGTGACTGGTTAAGGGAATTCCCGGCAGAGCTTCTGGTGAAGGACAGCGAAGTTCTGCAGAAAGGCTATCCGGATACCAGAAAAGACGAAAATGGCTTTCTTCCCCGGATCACCTGGGATGCCCTTCCTTCCTACTGGACCAGTCGCCCGGAATACTTTGACCGCCATGAGTGGCGCAATTCCGAAGTAGCTGCCCACAGTGATATCGTGGAGTGCTACGATTATGTGACCGGAAATTTTGACCGTCTGCTGGCGGAGCACGGCTATGTGCGTTGCGGCAATTACTATAGAGCCGTGAAACCAAACCGTGACATCCTTGTCTTTTTCTGTCATTACGGTCTGGAATGCGTGCTGCTCTCCCACCTGATGAACGTATCCCCCTTTGTGCTGTGGCACGGTACGGTAATGACTCCCACCTCTGTCACAACTGTTTTCACAGAAGAACGGGAAGAAGGCATTGCCTATTTTCGGGCCAGAGCGATCGGAGATGTTTCCCATCTTTCTGCAGCGGGGCTGGAACCTTCTTTCTCCGCAAGATTCTGTGAAACTTATGATGACTGGTCGGAACGTCATTAAGACCGCTCTAAGCAGCATATAAGTGAGGTAATTATGAACACATCTTCCAAAACCTTTTACCGGCAGATTTTTGCGCTGACTCTGCCCATTGTGGTGCAGAACCTGTTAAGTGCCATGGTCAGCTCTGCCGATGTGATCATGCTCAACAGTGTCGGTCAGTCGGCTATTTCTTCCGTCTCCCTGGCTACCCAGTATTCCGGTGTGTTGTTTATGATCTTCTTCGGTCTGGGCACCGGAATCACCATGCTCAGTGCCCAGTACTGGGGAAAAAAGGATCTTCATGCCATTGAACTGATCCAGGGCATTGCCCTTCGCTTTGTCCTGATCTGTTCCGTCCTTTTCTTCCTGGCTGCCCAGCTCATCCCGGGACCTATGATGACCCTCTTCACCAATGATCCGGAGCTGATTGAGCTTGGAACCGGTTACCTTCGGCTGGTCAGCTTCAGCTACCTGTTCTGGGGAATCTCTGAGGCATACCTGGCTTGTCTTCGAAGTGTGGAGCGGGTGACCATCAGTACTCTTCTCAGTACCCTGGCTCTGGCGCTGAATGTAGGCTTAAATGCGGTTTTTATCTTCGGACTTTTCGGTGCGCCAAAGCTTGGCGTGACCGGCGTTGCCCTGGCTACCAGCATTTCCAGAGGAATTCAACTGGCCGCCTGTTTTCTGGTATCCATACGTTCTCCAGATGTGAAGCTTCGTTTTTCCTGCATCTTCCGGCACAACCGGATCCTGTTTTCTGATTTTGTACATCTGTCCCTCCCTGCGCTGGGAAATGACCTGTCGTGGAGTGTGGGCTTTTCCATGTACTCTGTCATTCTTGGACATCTGGGAAGTGATATGGTGGCTGCCAATTCCATCGTGGTGGTCGTACGCAACTTCGCTACGGTTCTCAGCTTCGGTCTGGCCAACTCCTCCACCATATGGCTTGGCAAGCTGATCGGACAGAATGAAATGGACGCAGCAAAAAAAGACGCCGGACGCTACATGAAGCTTACGGTAGCGACCGGCATCCTTGGCGGACTTCTGATTCTTGCGGCATCCCCCTTTGTTCTTGGTTATGCAGACCTTACCCCTAAGGCACTTCAGTACCTGAAATACATGCTGTTGATCAACACCTACTATGTCCTTGGTATTGCCGTCAATACCACTCTGATCGCCGGGGTATTCCGTGCCGGTGGTGACAGCCGCTTCGGTTTCATCTGCGACACCATTGATATGTGGGCTTATGCCGTTCCCATGGGATTTATTGTGGCCTTCCTTTTAAAGCTGCCTCCCATGGTCGTTTATTTCCTGCTCTGCACCGACGAATTTGCAAAGTGGCCCTGGGTGATCCGGCATTATCGATCCTTTCAGTGGATGAAAAATATTACAAAAGAATATAAATAGAAGAGGATGCCATGGCGGCATTCTCTCTTTACAGATACGCCCGCATATCCGTCACCATATTTTCTTCCAGTGCGATCAGCCGGTCTGTCAGGTCTCTTACCCTCTGCTCTGCAGCCGGATACTGATTCCTGTACTTTCTTAAGGATTTGATGCCCATATTGCATCCGTCCGTCATCAGATCTGCCACCGTTCTGTCTGATTTATCCATTGCCATCTTCATGCTGGTCTTCATCCAGGACATTCCCTGGGCCACTGCCGACGGCTCTTTCCCTTCATCCTGATATTGCTGCAGGATCTGATTCACTTCCCTGTCCAGTCTCTCATGTGCATCCCGGCTGCTTTTTAAAATTCGGGACAATTCCTGATCTTTCACTTCCCCAAGTACTTCATTAATCGATGAGATTCCCATTTTTACGCCGGCATCACATTCTCTCAATAATTTGATCGTATCGTCTTCTATCATTTTTCTGCCTCCAACACCTGTTTTTATTCAAGAATGCCACCGGCATTCTTGCTGAGATAAAGTATCTGTAATGGACAGAAAAATATACCTGTTTTCACTTTTTTCTTCTCGCCAGCACGATTCCGCTGGTCAGCGCAGTAAAGGGAGCCACCGTCACCAGCCCGAAGCTGCCCACCAGGGTATCCAGGATCTCCGAAGCGATATATTTATAGTTTAAAATATTGTCAAGCGGCGTCCCCTGTGCCATGAACACCATCAAAAGGGCAATGCTTCCGCCGGAATAGGCCAGCAGCAGCGTCGTTGTCATGGTTCCCATAGCTGCACGGCCCACAGCCATTCCGGAACCGATGGCTTCCCGTCTGGAAATGTCCGGCTTTTTCTGCACCACTTCATAAACTGCCGAAGTGATGTCCACGGCCAGATCCATCACCGCTCCGGATGCGCCGATAAAAATACTTGCCATAAAGATCTGTGTCAGATTCAGATACTCATAGCCGCTGTACAAAAGGCTCTCGGAGTTATCCATGATGGCTCCGTGGATCTGAAATGCATTTGTGAAGACGATTCCCAGCACACAGGTAGTCAGAATTCCTAAGAAAGACCCGCTCACTGCAGAAAATGCTCTGCGGTCAAATCCGTACACCAGCGTGATGATCAGGATAGTCAGCCCCAGGACAATTGCCAGTCCCAGAAGTACCGGATTCATTCCTTTCAGATAGCAGGGTACCAGAATCTTCCATATGGTAAGCACCGTCACCACAAAAGATAAGATGGCCCGGATCCCGCTCCATCCGGCAAACAAAAAAAGGAACAGCACGAAACAGCCTGCCAGGATCCACTCCTTGTGAAGCCGGTAATGGTCGATCATATTTACGGAAATGATCTCTCCGTCTTTATGGGTAATGACAACCAGCGCTCTGTCACCCGGCTGAAACAGTTTATCCGTTTGAAGGGAACCTGTCAGCATATTAAACCCTTCTGCTTCCTGTCCATCAAACATTCCGCCCTCAAATCGGACCTTACAGGTCTGTTCCCCGGATTTGATCAGCCCGGTACTGATTACTCTGCTCTCATCTGTCTCCAGCACCACAGCACTGCATCGTTCGGTTCCTTTATAGATCACTGCATCTTCGAATCCGGTTGGGATCCATAAAAGAACCGCTGTCAGCACCAGGCACAAAAGTACCGGGAACTGACAGCGAAGACAGGTGATGCTTTTTAATTTCTGTCTCAATGATTATTCTACTCCTGTAAGCTCAGCCATGTTGAAGTAGATTTCGGTATTGTCATAGTAACCCTCGAAGAGTTCCTGTCCTGCACCCAGAGCAAATACGGGAACCGGAAGACCTGTATGTGCATAGGAAGCAAAATTGATACCGGATTTGTTGTTCAGAATATGTGTGATCGTCACACTCAGCGGCTCATAGGTTCCGTACATTATGTACTCATCCTGAGACATTTCGTCTTTGGAGCTTCCGCCGATCTCCAGGGTTCTGTTGTATGCTGCCTCCAGAAGGCTATATTCATAGTCTGTCAGTACCAGTTTGGAATCTTCTGTAGCGTCCGGATCATCCTTTGTCATCAGACCGAAGTTCTCTTTGATATCCTTCAGTACATCCTCAAACGGTGTCTGATTCTCTTTGTAGCCTGCTACATAATCAGAATCAAATTTTGCATAGGAGATCTTCTGGTTGGTCAGATTGGTAAGATAAGTATCGTAGTCTGTACCTGCATATCCGATCGTCAGACCACCGGTCTCATGGTCACCGGTTACCAGGATCAGTGTCTCATCCGGATGCTCATTGTAAAATTCTACTGCAGATGCCACTGCATCAGAAAGTGCTTTTGTATCGGCTACGGTAGATCCTGCATCGTTGGCATGGCATGCCCAGTCGATCTTGCCGCCCTCTACCATCATGAAAAATCCGGTGTCATTATTCAGAACTTCGATTCCCTTGTCCACATAATCTTTCAGGGTCCACTCACTCTCTGCTGTATCCAGATCATAGGACATGGCATCTCCATCCGCAAGCGTCTCTGCAACAATAATGGCCTTGCCATCCTCTGCTGTCAGTGCTTCTGCTTCTGCCTGAGTCTGAATCACCTTGTATCCTGCATTTTCTGCTACGGTATAAGCATTTTCTTTCGGATCGTCTTCTTTTCCTTCCACATCCAGCAGACCGCCGCCGGCAAAATAATCAAATCCGCTCTCCACCATTTCCATGGAAATGTCGTAGTAATTCTTTCTGGATGCCTGATGTGCATAAAATGCTGCCGGTGTCGCATGATTTAAGTTTACCGTTGTCACCACGCCGATCTTATAATCCTTCTGAGCTTTCAGCTTTTCAGAAATGGTCTCAAAAGGAATGGTCATCGTGGTATCCATGTTGATGGTTCCGCTGTAAGTCTTGTTGCCGGTTGCAATGGATGTTGCCGTAGATGCGGAATCCGGAGCAAAGGATGTGCTGTCATAAGTCTGAGCGCTTCCTACTACCGGAAACTCCATAAATGAAAGGTTTGCGCTCTCCACTCCGCCGTCGCTTGCTGTGGTTCCCAGATAATCTGCTGTTGTCTGGATCTGCGGGAAACTCATTCCGTCACCGATGAACAAAAAGATGTATTTCGGTGCGTTTCCTTCTGCACTTGCACTTACTGCCGGTGCAGCTGCCAGCGTACCTGCTGCCATGCAAAGGGATAATAACATTGCCATAACCTGTTTTCTTTTCATAATGTCCTCCTGTTCTGAATGAACTGTATTTCATTTCTTACAGAAGATATCATAACAAGATAATGTAAAATGTAATATCATCCAAATGTAAATGCATCGTAAAGTTCTTGTATAATGTCTTTTATTCAAAAAACGGGAGAGCTGCGCTCCCCCGTCTTATCTGTTGATGATTCTCACACATGACGCCAGATATCCCACCAGCATTCCAATTCCTGCCAGACACGGTACCAGACCTGTCAAATCAATCGCCGCCTCTCCCAGCAGTCCTATGACAGCTCCGGCTGCACAGCCTGTCAATGACACGAGAATGACCATCGGGCGGCCAGACAGTCCCTGTTTTTTCTGTATAAGTTCCCTTTTCTGCTTCATCTGATCCTCCCTTTCCCGGTTCTACAGCGTCACTTCCGGATGTTCCCCTGTGATGTAAAAAAGGATCCATTCCGCAATATTTGAAGCATGATCTCCGATTCGTTCCAGATATTTTACGATCATCAGCACATCCGCTGCCTGTTCTCCGTTATGGATATTCTGGTTGATTTCTTCAATGATCTTCTTTTTAATGTCTACAAAACACTGATCCACCACATCATCGTGACGAATCACCTCCGCAGCCCGGCTTGCATTCCGCTCCACATAGGCGGTAACGCTTTCTTTTACCATAAAAATGGCTTCGTCTGCCATTTTCTTTACCATAGAGAGATCGTTGGGATAGCCTGCCTCTGCCAGCAGAATCGTGATCTCCGAGATATCTGCCGCATGATCCCCGATCCGCTCCATGTCGGTCACCATCTTTAATGCTGCCGACACCATTCTCAGATCCGTAGCTACCGGCTGCTGAGAAAGCAGAAGTCGAAGGCACAGATTTTCGATCTCCCTTTCCAGATGATTGACTTCTCTGTCATGCCCAATGGTTTTTCTGGCACTTTCCACATCTTTTTCCATCAAAGCCCGAATGGCAACGTCAATGGCTTCCGTAATTCCTTTGCCCATTTCCTCTATATAACGATTCAGGGTATCCAGTTCTTTTTCATATTGGTTTCTCATATCATCCAAACCTTCCTGTAATATAATCCTCAGTCCGCTTATCAAAGGGTTTCGAGAACAACTGCTGAGTATCTCCGAATTCCACCATTTCTCCCAGAAGGAAAAATGCAGTATCATCCGAAATACGCACGGCCTGCTGCATGTTATGTGTAACGATTACGATGGTGTAGCGGTCCTTCAGTTCCATGGCCAGATCCTCGATTCTGGATGTGGAAATAGGATCCAGTGCCGATGTAGGCTCATCCATCAGAAGCACCTCCGGCTCCACTGCCAGAGCTCTGGCAATACAAAGTCTCTGCTGCTGTCCTCCGGACATTCCCAGAGCACTCTTTTTCAGGCGATCTTTCGTTTCATCCCAGATTGCTGCATCCCTGAGAGATTTTTCCACGATCTCGTCCAGCTTTGCTTTGGAACGGATCCCGTGAGTCCTTGGTCCGTAAGCAATGTTGTCATAAATGCTCATGGGAAATGGATTCGGTTTCTGAAATACCATCCCTACCCGTTTGCGAAGAAGGTTTACATCCATATCTCCGTAAATATCTTCGCCGTCCAGCAGAACATCTCCCTCGATCCGGCATCCTTCCACCAGGTCATTCATCCTGTTTAAGGATTTGAGAAGTGTGGACTTTCCGCAGCCGGAAGGGCCGATAAAAGCAGTGATCCGGTTGGCCTGGATCTCCATATTTACGTCCTTCAATGCATGAAAGCTTCCATAATGCAGGTTCAGATTTTTTATATCTATCTTATTCATGTCGGTTCCCTTTCTATTCCTTACTTCAGGCTGGACAGCTTCCTGGCTGCCAGTCCGGACAGACTGTTGATTCCCACTACCAGCAAAAGCAGTACCACCGCCGTTGCAT
>JAEDFS010000017.1 GCA_016297895.1 Marvinbryantia sp. | reverse complement strand
GACGAAAGAGATCCCGGTGGTGAAGAAAGAGAAATCAGCAGAGGCAGAAGAGATCTCTGTACCGGAGGAAGAACAGCCTGTGCAGGCAGAGGAGATCCATGCTTCCCGACCGAAGTCTTATGAGGAGATGACGATCGAGGAGCTCCAGCAGGCCATCTTGCAGAGAATGAGCCAGAACGGACCGGTCACGGACCAGATGCGCAGAGATGTGATGGAAAATGTATATCATAATTCTTTGCTGAACTGGATTCGCAGCTTTCGATAGATTGGAAAGAGAAAACTTGTGAGGAGAAAAAAATGACATTAACAGACTGTTATGAACAGCTTGGAGGAAGTTTTGAAGATGTTCTCGGAAGGCTGATGGATGAAAAAAGTGTATGGAAATTTGCAGAGAAGTTTTTGGGGGATTCAACCTATCATACTCTGTGCGATACTTTCGAAAAGGAGCAGTATGAGGAAGCTTTTCGGGCAGCTCACACTTTGAAGGGAATCTGCGGTAACCTGGGTTTTTCCAGGCTTTATCAGTCCAGTGCAGCGCTGACAGAGTCACTGAGAGGTCAGAAGAGAGAGGATGCGGAAACACTTCTGGAGCAGGTAAAGAAGGATTATGAGCAGACAGTGGCTGCTTTGAAGGACTACCAGGCTCAGGTCAACGAATAAGAACGGAAGCAGTAAGAAACTATGAGATCAAAAAATCCACAGATCCGGGAAGTCCCGGAACTGTGGATTTTTTGCAGCGTTTTGGAAGCGCATTAATTATTTTTATTCTTTTCCAGTTCTGCCAGTTTCATGGCACGCACTTTTAAGGGCAGACCGAACAGGGTGATAAATCCGCTGGCGTCATGATGGTCATAGAGATCACCGGTGGTGAAGGAAGCCAGAGATTCGTTGTACAGGCTGTAGGGAGAGGTTGTACCGGCTTTGATGATGTTGCCCTTGTACAGTTTGAATTTTACTTCTCCTGTCACATATTTCTGAGTGCTTTCTACGAATGCCTGAATTGCCTCGCGAAGCGGAGTGAACCATTTTCCTTCGTAAACGACCTGAGCAAACTGGCTGCCCAGTTTTTTCTTGGTTTCCATGGTTTCACGATCCAGGGTAAGCTCTTCCAGCTGCTCGTGAGCTGCCATCAGAATGGTTCCGCCCGGTGTTTCATACACACCTCTGGACTTCATACCTACGACACGGTTTTCAACGATATCGACGATACCGATTCCGTGTTTGCCGCCCAGTTTGTTCAGCTCGGTAATGATCTCTGATACTTTCATTTCCTGTCCATTGATGGTCTTGGGTACGCCGGCTTCGAAGGTCATGGTTACATATTCTCCTTCATCCGGAGCTTTTTCAGGAGTGACGCCAAGAACAAGCATGTGATCATAATTCGGTTCCTGAGAGGGATCTTCCAGTTCCAGTCCTTCATGGCTGATGTGCCATAAGTTGCGGTCACGGCTGTAGCTGTGGCTTGCATCGAAAGGAAGATGGATACCGTGCTGCTTGCAGAATTCGATCTCATCTTCACGGGACTGCATAGTCCATACATCGGTCATACGCCAGGGAGCAATGATCTTCAGGTCCGGAGCCAGTGCCTTGATAGCAAGCTCAAAACGGATCTGGTCATTTCCTTTTCCGGTAGCACCATGGCAGATGGTGGTAGCACCTTCCTTGCGGGCTACTTCAACAAGACGTTTTGCGATGACCGGACGGGCCATGGAAGTTCCCAGCAGATACTTGTGCTCATAGACAGCCCCTGCTTTTACACACGGCATAATAAAATCGTCACAGAACTCATCTACAATATTTTCAATATATAATTTAGAGGCGCCGGAAAGTTTTGCTCTTTCATCCAGGCCATCCAGTTCATTTCCCTGTCCGCAGTCCACACAGCAGCAGATGACTTCATAATCAAATGTTTCTTTTAACCAGGGGATCAGTGCTGTAGTGTCCAGACCGCCTGAATATGCTAAAACTACTTTTTCTTTCATAATAAAATGCTCCTCCTTGGGTCTATGTAAATGAATACGTTATTTAACAGAGCCTACTATACATTACTTTTTCCGATTATGCAAGTACTAAATTTAAAAAAGAGTAATATTTATTCATAATAAACATGGAAAGTATGCATAAAAATAAATACAGGGTTGCATAATATACATTTGTAGTGTATAATTATGCACAAGCTTGCTGAAAACGGAAAGAACGCACTATCAGACATGAAAGAAAACTTGCATTCCGGAAGGAAAACCGTTATGATAAGTGGAGTTGTAAAAAACAACGGTTTATGGAGGAGATTATGATTAAAGTAGGAATTATCGGAGCAACCGGTTATGCCGGCGGGGAACTGGTACGTTTACTGATGGGCCATAAAGATGCCAGGATCGTATGGTACGGTTCCAGAAGTTATATAGATAAGAAGTACGCAGAAGTTTACCAGAATATGTTTCAGATCGTGGAAGATGTATGTAAGGATGACAATCTGGAAAAGCTGGCTGAGGAAGCCGATGTGATATTCACAGCAACACCCCAGGGATTTTGTGCATCTATGATGACAGAGGAGATCCTGTCAAAGGCGAAAGTGATCGATCTGAGTGCGGATTACCGGATCAAGGATGTGAACGTATACGAATCCTGGTACGGAATCGAGCATAAATCACCTCAGTTTCTGGAAGAGGCAGTGTACGGTCTCTGCGAGATCAACAGAGAGAAGATCCGTGGGGCAAGGCTGATCGCAAACCCGGGATGTTATCCTACCTGCAGCACTCTGTCCATTTATCCAATGGTAAAGGAGGGACTGATCGATCCGTCTACGATTATCATTGATGCTAAATCCGGTACCTCAGGTGCCGGAAGAGGAGCAAAGGTGGATAATCTTTTCTGCGAAGTAAATGAGAACATCAAAGCATATGGTGTGGCAGGTCACCGTCATACACCGGAGATCGAAGAACAGCTTGGATATGCAGCAGGAGAAAAGATCACATTGAATTTCACACCTCATCTGGTTCCGATGAATCGTGGAATTCTGATTACAGCCTATGCTTCCCTGAAAGAAACAGTGACCTATGAAGAAATAAAAGCGGTATATGATAAGTACTATCAGAAAGAACAATTTGTCCGTGTTCTTGACAAGGATATCTGTCCCCAGACAAAATGGGTGGAAGGAAGCAATTATGTAGATGTAAATTTCAAGATCGATCCGAGAACCGGAAGGATCATTATGATGGGAGCTATGGATAACCTGGTAAAAGGAGCAGCAGGACAGGCCGTTCAGAATATGAATCTGCTGTTTGGGCTTCCGGAAAACACAGGACTTAACCTGGTGCCGGTATTCCCCTGACAGAAATGGAAAGTTGAGGAAAAGGTTTGGAACAGATACAGATCAGAAGTATGACAACAACGGATTTCGATCAGGTGCACAGCCTGTGGATGGAGATCAGCGGATTTGGAATCCGAAGTATGGATGATTCCAGAGAGGGAATCACAAGATTCCTTGAACGGAATCCGGGATGCAGTGTGGTAGCACTGGATGGTGACAAGATAGTAGGAAGTATTCTCTGCGGTCATGATGGCAGAAGGGGTTGTCTGTACCATGTCTGTGTAAAAAAGGAGTATCGGAAACAGGGAATCGGTAAGGCCATGGTGGTGTTTGCTATGGAAGCATTAAAGCGGGAGCAGATCAATAAGGTTACGCTGATTGCCTTTACCAGAAATGATATCGGGAACGCATTCTGGAATGAGATCGGATGGACCAGACGGGACGATCTGAATTATTATGATTTTACGTTAAATGAGGAAAATATCACTGCCTTCAATCAGTAGACAGGGAAACAGGAGGAGAATATGAAAGAAATCAAAGGTGGAGTCACCGCAGCAAAGGGATTTGAAGCGGCAGCGGCAGCTGCAGCCATCAAATATAAGGACAGAACAGATATGGCGCTGATCTATAGCCGGGTGCCTTGTCATGTAGCCGGAACATTTACTACCAATGTAGTGAAGGCAGCACCGGTAAAATGGGACAGGGAAATTGTCACTAATTCAGAATTTGCACAGGCGGTAGTAGTCAACAGCGGAATTGCAAATGCCTGTACCGGTGCAGAAGGCTATGGATACTGCCTGGAAACTGCGAAGGCAGTCAGTGCGGAACTTCAGATTCCAAAGAGTGCTGTCCTTGTGGGCTCTACCGGAGTGATCGGAAAGCAGCTTCCCATGGATCGGATCAAAAATGGTGTAAAGCTTCTGGCTCAAAACAAATCGGATTCCCTGGAAAGCGGAACCGAGGCAGCTAAGGCAATCATGACCACGGATACCGTGAAAAAGGAGATCGCAGTTACCTTTTCCGTTGGAGGAAAAGAAGTGACCCTGGGAGGCATGTGCAAGGGTTCCGGGATGATCCATCCTAACATGTGTACCATGCTGGCATTTCTCACCACAGATGCCGCGATCTCAAAAGAAATGCTTCAGAAAGCACTGAGTGAGGATATCAAAGATACATATAATATGATCTCAGTGGATGGGGATACTTCCACCAATGATACGGTACTTCTTCTGGCCAACGGACTGGCTGAAAATCCGGAGATCACAGAGGAAAATGACGATTACCGTACCTTCTGCGCAGCATTGAATTATGTCAATACTTATCTGGCAAGAAAGATGGCGGGAGACGGGGAAGGAGCCACCGCTCTGTTTACCGTAAAAGTTGTAGGTGCCGAATCAAAAGAGCAGGCAGTGACTCTCAGTAAGTCTATTATTACTTCCAGCCTGACCAAGGCGGCTATTTTCGGACATGACGCCAACTGGGGAAGGATCCTATGTGCCATGGGATATTCCGGAGCACAGTTTGACCCGGAGAAAGTAGATCTTACCTTCGAAAGTGCAGCCGGATCCTTAAAGATCATTGAGAATGGAGTGGCTCTTGATTACAGTGAAGAAGAGGCAACCAGGATCCTTTCAGAGGAAGAAGTGATCGCCATCGCTGATGTAAAAATGGGTACGGCTTCTGCAACGGCATGGGGTTGTGATCTGACCTATGATTATGTAAAGATCAATGCGGACTACCGTTCATAATGAAGGAGAGGACAGGTGAAGGATATGGATACAATGGAGAACTGGCTGCAGAAAGCCCAGGTGCTGAATGAGGCGCTTCCTTATATACAACGTTTTCGCGGGAAAATCATTGTTGTGAAATATGGCGGAAGTGCCATGGTGGATCAGGAATTGAAACAGAGTGTGATCCGTGATGTGGCATTATTGAAACTGGTAGGATTTCGCCCTATCGTGGTACATGGCGGGGGTAAGGAAATCACAAAATGGGTGAATAAGGCAGGACTGGAAACGAATTTTGTCAATGGCCTTCGTGTGACGGATCAGGATACTATGGAGATCGCTGAGATGGTGCTGAACAAGATCAATAAGGGACTGGTTTCCATGATGGAGAAGCTGGGTGTGCCTGCTGTCGGAATCAGCGGTAAAGACGGAAGTATGCTCCGGGTGGAGAAGAAACTGTCCAAGGGAAAGGATATCGGATATGTAGGGGAGATCAAAGAGGTAAACACGGATCTTCTGAATAAACTCCTGGATAATGATTTTGTGCCGGTGGTGTGTCCAATCGGATTTGATGATGAATACCATTCTTACAATATCAATGCGGATGATGCAGCCTGTGCCATCGCTTCCGCCATGGGTGCTTCCAAGCTGGCATTTCTTACAGATATTGAAGGTGTTTACCTGGATCCTCTGAATAAGGATACTTTGATCTCTGAAATGACAATTCCGGAGGCAGAGGAATTCCTGGCAAGCGGAAATGTGGGAGGAGGAATGCTTCCCAAACTGACCAACTGTGTGGATGCGATCAAAGCCGGTGTGTCCAGAGTGCATATTCTGGATGGACGGATCGCCCACTGTCTGCTTTTGGAATTTTTCACCGACCGTGGAGTGGGAACAGCCATTATCGGAGATTCAGAGAGGAGATTTTACAATGAATAATTATATGGAACGTACAGAAGATTCCGTACTGCATACCTATAACCGGTTTCCCATTGTTCTGGAATCCGGTGAAGGCGTGTATCTGAAGGATACCGATGGAAAGGAATATCTGGATTTTGCTGCGGGAATCGCAGTGTATGCACTGGGATATCATTATCCCGGATTTGATGAGGCGCTGAAAAGCCAGATCGATAAGATCGTTCATACATCAAATCTGTATTACAATGTGCCACTTGCTGATGCAGCAAAGAAGCTGATAAAAGCAAGCGGAATGGACAAGGTTTTCTTTACCAACAGCGGAACAGAGGCTATTGAGGGTGCTATCAAGGCTGCAAGAAAATATGCTTATTTAAAAGACGGATGTACCGATCATGAGATCATTGCAATGAACCATTCCTTCCACGGGCGCAGTGTGGGTGCCCTTTCTGTCACAGGAAATCCTCATTATCAGGAAGCATTTAAACCCCTGATGGGAGGTGTGAAATTTGCACAGTTCAATGATCTGGACAGTGTGAAAGAGCAGGTGACAGAGAAGACCTGTGCGATCATTCTGGAGACTGTCCAGGGAGAGGGCGGAATCTATCCTGCAGAAAAGGAGTTCCTGGAAGGAGTAAGAAAGCTCTGTACGGAAAAAGATATTCTCCTGATCCTGGATGAGATCCAGTGTGGGATGGGACGCTGTGGTTCCATGTTTACCTGGCAGCAGTATGGAGTAGAGCCGGATATCATGACCACGGCAAAGGCTTTGGGCTGCGGTGTGCCGGTAGGAGCTTTTGTATTGAATAAGAAAGTGGCAGAGCATTCTCTGGTTCCGGGAGATCACGGAACGACTTATGGCGGAAACCCTTTTGCCTGTGCAGCGGTGTCGAAGGTATTTGATCTCTTTGAAAGTGCAGGTGTGGTGGAGCATGTACAGGAAGTGGCACCATATCTGGTTCAGAAGCTGGATGAACTGGTAGAAAAGAATCCCTGTTTCCTGTCCAGAAGAGGTCTTGGGCTGATGCAGGGAATCGTGGTCGGTAATGGCATCAAAGTGGGCGATGTGGTGAAAGCAGCCCAGAAAGAAGGACTGATGGTAATATCGGCAGGTTCCGATGTGCTGCGTCTGGTTCCCCCGCTTGTTATTGAAAAGAATCATGTAGATGAAATGGCCGAAAAACTGCAGGCGGCAGTGAATGCATTGACAACAGAAAAATAAAAACAGAAATCAATGGTATGGAAAAGCTTCTTTTTGCTTATAATGATAAGAAAAAGGAGTTTTTCTTATGTTCGGAGTGTTGATCTCATTGTTATCCGGGGCCTTGATGAGCGTACAGGGTGTGTTTAATACAAATGTGACCAGGCATACCAGTCTCTGGGTCTCAGCAGCATTTGTACAGGCATCGGCTTTGGCAGTCTGTCTCATAGCCTGGTGTTTCACGGACAGAAGTTCGTTTGCGGCACTATGGTCTGTGCCGGATAAGTATACTCTTCTGGGGGGCGTGATCGGAGCTTTTATCACAGCCACCGTGATCAAAGGAATGGAGCTTTTAGGACCTGCGAAAGCAGCCATGCTGATTGTCATATGTCAGCTTTCTGTGGCATGGCTGATCGAACTGCTTGGAATCTTCGGTGTGGAGAAACAGCTCTTTTCCCTGCGCAAGCTGATCGGACTGTGCATTGCCATTGCCGGAGTTGTTACATTTGAGTTATAGTATTGTTACAGAAATAAAAAATAGCTATTGTTTTTTGCGGAAAATTCCGTTACAATATAAATAATTGCATAAAGGGAGTTCATCCGTCCTGAAAAAAGAGACGGAGGGATAGATGCATGAAAAAGAAATACTATGGTGCACTCTGGGGTGCAGCATTGTGTCTGTTGTTTTTATGGGGATGTGCCCCTTCTGAGAACAAAGTGTTGTTAAGCAGCAGCGGATCCGCAATCGGACAGGAGCAGCAGACGGAAGAAACTATAGTCACGGAGAACCAGACAGAGCCGGGAATCTGGGTGGATGTCTGCGGTGCTGTGGTGAAACCGGGAGTATACCATCTGGAAGCAGGTGCAAGGATATATCAGGCAGTGGACGCTGCCGGAGGGTTCCTGGAAGAAGCGGAACGGACGGCTGTGAATCTGGCAGCGGTCTTGAAAGATGGAGAGCAGATACGGATCCTGACGGCGGAAGAGGCTAAGATACGAAATGAATCAGAGGCTGCATCCGGTCTGGTGAATCTGAATACGGCAGATGTGCAGAGCCTTTGTACACTGACCGGGATCGGAGCTTCAAGGGCGGAAGATATTATTGCTTACCGGGAAAGAGAAGGACCATTTCAGAGTATTGAAGAAGTCAAGAATGTCACTGGAATCAAAGAGGGGACATTTCAGAAAATAAAAGATAAAATCGTAGTGGGATAGGAGAATTCAGATGGCAAAAAAAGTGTTGGTTGTCGATGATGAAAAACTGATCGTGAAGGGAATCCGTTTCAGCCTGGAACAGGACGGCATGGAAGTGGACTGTGCTTATGATGGAGAGGAAGCTCTGAAAATGGTGAAGGAGAAAGCCTATGACATGATTCTTCTGGACCTGATGCTTCCGAAAGTGGATGGCCTGTCTGTGTGTCAGCAGATCAGAGAGTTTTCCAACGTGCCGGTGGTTATGCTGACAGCCAAGGGAGATGATATGGATAAGATCATGGGTCTGGAATACGGCGCAGATGATTATATCACAAAACCCTTTAATATACTGGAAGTAAAGGCAAGAATTAAGGCGATTATGAGAAGGACCGGTAAGCCGGCGGCACCTGAGACAAAGAGCAAAGTTGTGGAAGTGGGAGATCTGATGCTGGACTGTGAAGGAAGAAGAGTCAGCATTGCCGGAAAAGAGATCAATCTGACTGCGAAGGAATTTGATGTGCTGGAGCTTCTGGTATTCAATCCCAATAAAGTGTACAGCCGGGAGAACCTTCTGGATATCGTATGGGGATATGAGTATCCGGGTGATGTACGAACCGTTGATGTCCATATCCGCCGTCTTCGTGAGAAGATTGAAGAGAATCCAAGTGAGCCGAAATATGTACATACCAAGTGGGGCGTAGGCTATTATTTTCAGCATTGATCCATAGGGGTGCCGTGAAAGATCTGTTTTGCGGCAGCCCGTTTTCAGTTATGGAAGCAAAGAGGGATAAAGGAATACTCCAATGAAAAAAATATTGAATCGGTTTCTTGAAAAAACGGGAATCATACGGTATGTGAAGAGCCTTCAGTTCCGTATTTTTGTGATTTTCTGTATCATCGGTATCCTGCCGATCCAGTTGATGAAGATGAATATTCTCAATAATTACGAAGAACAGTCTATCATCCAGCGCGGGAATATGCTTCAGAATCAATGTAATAACCTGGCGGACCGTATGGGAGATGCCATCAAGGATAATACCATTGACCTGACGGATTATTCTCTGGAGCTGGAACAGCTTGCGAATCTCTATAATGGAAGACTGGTCATTGTCAACAGTGATTTTACGATCATCATGGATACTTATGGGTTGGATACAGGTAAGATTCTGGTGTCCCGCGAAGTGCTGGAATGTTTCCGGGGAGAGAGCAGTTTAAGTCACAGCAAGGATTCCAGCTTCATAGAGCTGGCTTTGCCTATCAAGGAGTCGGTGAACAGAGAAGTAGTGGGATGTCTGGTGGTGAGCTCGGAGACAGCAGATGTGATGGTCAACCGGGATGAACTGAGCCGGCAGGTATTTCTGCTCCAGATGGGACTGGCCTTTGTGGTCCTTCTGGCAGCCTTTTATGCCTCCAGAATGCTGGTAAAGCCATTTGCAAAAGTGACTGCAGCATTGGAAAAGATCAGCGGAGGATTTATGGAGGGGGATCTTCTGATCCTGGATTATACCGAGACACAGGAAATGTCCGAAGCATATAACCAGATGCTGGGCCGCATGAAGACCCTGGATGATTCCCGCCAGGAGTTTGTCTCCAATGTGTCTCATGAGTTGAAAACACCGATTACATCCATGAAGGTGCTGGCGGATTCCCTTCTGATGCAGGACGATGTGCCGGCGGAGCTATATAAAGAGTTTATGAGTGACATCGCCGAGGAGATCGAGAGGGAGAACAAGATCATCAATGATCTGCTTTCTCTGGTGAAGCTGGATAAGAAAGCATCGGATCTTCACATTCAGACGACCAATATCAATGAGCTGATCGAGCTGATACTGAAGCGGCTTCGTCCCATTGCAGCGAAGCGTCAGATAGAACTGGTGCTTGACAGTTATAAGCCTGTCATTGCACAGGTGGATGAAACGAAGCTCACACTGGCTCTTTCCAATCTTGTGGAAAATGCGATTAAGTATAATAAAGACGGAGGATGGGTACATCTGTCCATCAATATGGATCATAAGTATTTTTATGTCAAGGTGGAGGATTCCGGTATCGGAATCCCAAAAGAGGATCAGGAGCATGTATTTGAAAGGTTTTATCGGGTGGACAAGTCTCATTCCAGAGAGATCGGAGGAACAGGGCTTGGTCTTGCGATTACCAGAAGTGCGATCCTGATGCATCATGGTATTATTAAAGTGTTCAGCCAGGAAGGGGAAGGAACGACCTTTACTGTGCGTGTACCGCTGATATATTCAGAAGAGGAATAGCATATGACAAGGAAAAAAAGATGTTGTTTTCTGACCCTGCTGCTGATTATAATGCTGCTGTCGGCCGGGTGTTCGAAAAAGGGAACGGAAAAAGCAGGATATCAGGTCTATTATACCAATGCAGCCAGAAGCAATCTTCTGACGGAACAATACAAGACGGAAGAGACCAATCCCATGCGTCTGATGGGAGAACTGTTAAAACAGCTTAAGAATCCGACCTCTGTTCAGGAGCATTTCAGTCTGATCCCGGAGACTGTGGAGATCATGGAGTACAGTCTGGTCGGCGGACAGGCAACGATTACATTTAATGAGGCGTACCGTCAGGTGGAGCCGGTTTCGGAGATCCTTTTGAGAGCCGGCGTGGTGGAGACGGTCAGTCAGATCCGGGATGTCAGCACAGTCGTTTTTCATATTGGAAATGAAGTGCTGAAGAACAGAGCAGGGGAACCGGTTGGGGCTATGACCAGCAGTATGTTTATCAATAATCCGGTGGGGATCAATTCCTATCAGTATGCGTCTCTGACTCTGTATTTTGCCAGCCAGAATGGTGACAAAATCGTAAAAGAGATGAGAAATGTTCATTATTCCAGCAATACAACGCTGGAGAAGGTGCTTGCGGAACAGCTGATCAAGGGGCCCATGAATAAGCAGCTCAAACCGATTCTGCCATCGAATCTCCTGGTGCTTAGTATCTCTGTGGATAAGAAAACGGCGACCATTGATCTGGATAAAAAGTTTCTGGAACAGGTCGGTCTTGGAGTGACACCGGAAGTGACGATTTATGGAATCGTGAACAGCTTTTGTGATGTGCTGAATGTAGATAAAGTGCAGTTTAAGGTGAATGGAGAAACGGATATTCTGTTTGGAGGAAGTCTCAGCCTGAACGGTCCGTTTCACAGAAACAGCGGGATCATAGAAAGTGCAGAAAGCATTGGGACGGTGGAAAACGAAGACGGGAAGGAACCGTTGATCGCAGAACCGTCTATCGGATTATAAAAGAAAGGAAGGAGAGCTTGCGCAGCAGAGCATTATGTATGATCTGCCTGCCTCTTCTTGTCTGGCTGATCCTTGCAGGGATATCCGGTGTGGGGAAAGAGAATACTCTTTCTTCGGATATCCCGGAGGGGAGCTGTGTCAGACTGGAGGGAATGGTATACAAAACGGAAGACACAGATTCCGGACAACGTATTTTTATTTCACACACTTCTTTTTTATCTGAGGCTTCAGATCATGTCGAAGCCCTATCCATTGGAAAAAACAGTAGAGTTCTTGCATATACTACACAGCAGGAACCATGCAAGATCGGAAGCAGGGTACAGATTTCAGGAATCTGTGCTTATCCTGGTATGCCCGATAATCCCGGGATGTTTGACGAAAGAGAGTATTATGCCTCCCAGGGGATCGCTATGCTGGTTAAAAAAGCAAGAATAGAGAAAACGGACGGAAGAGAAGATCTGCTTCAGGAAAGTTTGAATACATTTAGAAACCGTATGAAAGGAGTACTTCAGACGGTCTGTCCGGAGGAGGAATACGGAATCCTCTGTGCCATGATCCTTGGAGATAAGGGAGAGCTTGATCTGGAGATCAGGAATCTGTATCAGACGGGAGGTGTTCTGCACATTCTTGCCATATCAGGGCTCCATGTCTCTTTACTGGGAGCAGGGCTTTTCGGAATGCTGCGAAGGATCGGTTTTTCGATTTCCACAGGAGCAATCACTTCCGGAGTGATCCTGGTCATTTACGGATGTATGACCGGTATGTCGCCGTCTGCTGTGAGAGCGATCCTGATGTTTTTGATCTTTCTTGGATCTCAGGCGGCAGGGAGAACCTATGATTCTGTGACAGCACTGCTGGTATCAGCGGTTTTTGCACTGATGAAGAGGCCGGAACAGATCGCCATGTCAGGCTTTCTGCTGTCCTATGGGGCAGTGACGGGAACAGTGATCTCTCCGGTTTTGCTTGGAAAAGGAAAAAGAGGGGGGAATCTGAAGATCAGCTTCAGTGTGTGGATGTGTACGCTGCCTCTTGTTTCCTGGTTTTATTATCGGGTGCCGGTGTATGGAATTCTGCTGAATCTGATAGTTCTGCCATTGATGCCGGTGATCATGCTCTCCGGGATGGCGGGAATCGCAGCAGGGCTGTTGTCAGCAGAGCTTGGAACTTTTTTTACTGCACCGGCTTATTACGGACTGAAGATGATCGCTTTTTTTTGCAGAATCATAAAGATTCTGCCAGGTTGTTCCTGGGTGACGGGACGTCTGTCACCGGTTCAGATTGGGATCTATTACCTGATTTTTCTGATTCTTTTCGTATATTTTGTGAAAAAACCTAAAATAGGTTTGATTCAAAGAGCATTTGGAATTATACTAATTATAAGTGTAGTCTGTATTCCGGTACCTGCAAAGTGGACCATGACCTTTTTAAATGTGGGGCAGGGGGATGGGATCTGTATCCGGATGCCCGGTGGTGCCGTCTGGATGGTGGATGGAGGCAGCAGTGACCGGGAGAAGCTTGGACAGTACAGTCTAAAGCCCTATCTGGAGTATCATGGGATCCGGACAGTAGATTACTGGATGGTATCTCATTTTGACGGTGATCACATCAGTGGCCTTCTGGAAATTCTGGAAACGTATCATCCTGGGCTTGATGGGAGCAACAGCAGCGGGATATCCATTGGATGTCTGGTGATCTCTGATCTGGATGAGATGAATGAAAAAAAAGAGAGGCTTCTTGAACTGGCTGAACAGAATCATATACCGGTGCGGAAGGTATCAGAAGGAGATACGATCTGTCAGGAGAAAACGGTGTGCAGAGTTCTGGCCCCTTCAAGGAAGGAATCCTATGGGGATGAAAATGAAGCATCCATGGTATTGGAAATTTCCTGCCCCGGTTTTCGGGCATTGCTCACAGGGGATTTGGGAGCAGAAGGGGAACAGAAGCTTCTGGACAAAGGCCTGATCAGAAAAACAGATGTGCTGAAAGCAGGACATCACGGGTCAAAAATGTCAACGGGAGAAGGTCTGCTGCATGCAGTATCTCCAACTGCAGCAGTGATCTCCTGCGGCAGGGGAAACCAATATGGACATCCGCACAAGGAAGTACTTGACAGACTGGAAGCGGAGGAAATCCGTATTCTGAGAACAGACGAATCAGGTGCGGTAGATATTATTGTGACAGAACAGGGATGGATGGCAGCGAAGGCATGACAGAGCGGGAGGTGGATGAAAATGACCATTCGTGAAATGGCAGAGCAAAGAGAAGAAGAATTTTTCAGTGAGTATGCGGCACTCAGCAGGATGTCCAGGGGACGGGATGTGCCGGAGCCGGAGTGTGATATCCGGCCGGTTTTTCAAAGAGACAGAGACAGAATTCTTCATTGCAAATCTTTTCGTCGGCTGAAACATAAGACTCAGGTGTTTTTAAGTCCACAGGGGGATCATTACCGGGATCGTCTCACGCATACACTGGAAGTGTCTCAGATCGCCAGAACCATATCCCAGGCTCTGCGGCTCAATGAAAGTCTGACAGAAGCCATTGCCATGGGACATGATCTTGGTCATACGCCTTTTGGCCATGCAGGGGAGAGAGTCTTAAACAGAGTAAATCCGGAAGGTTTCATTCATTGCGAGCAGAGTATTCGTGTGGTAGAGAAGCTGGAGAAAAAGGGAAAAGGACTGAATCTGACCTGGGAAGTCCGGGATGGGATCCTGAATCACCGTTCTTCCGGGAAGCCATCTACTCTGGAGGGAAAAGTGGTGAGACTTTCCGATAAGATCGCTTACATGAACCACGATATTGATGATGCGGAGAGGGCAGGTATTCTGACAGAGAAAGATATCCCGAAGGAGCTTCGAAGCGTTCTTGGAAGTACTATTAAAGAACGTCTGAATACGATTATCCATGATACCGTGATCAACAGTCAGGGAAAACCGGATATCTGCAATTCCAGGGAAGTTTCCCAGGCGATGAAAGAAATGCGTCAGTTTATGTTTCGAAAGGTGTATACGAATAAAGTGGCAAAGGCAGAGGAAGGAAAAGCAGAGAATATGATCGAGGCTTTGTACGAATATTATGTCAATCACCTGGAGAGCCTGCCGGAAGAATATCGGGAGATGACGGAGCGTGGGGAGTCCACTGTTCCCAGAGCTGTCTGCGATTATATTTCCGGAATGACAGATCAGTATGCCATGAATAAATATTCCGAGATCTTTATTCCGAAGTCGTGGCAGATCTATTCCTAAAAAATGATTTGAGGTGACAACCATGTATTACTCAGAAGACCTTGTGGAGGAAGTACGATCAAGAAATGATATTGTGGATGTAATATCCGGTTATGTCAGGCTTCAGAAAAAGGGAAGCTCTTATTTTGGACTCTGTCCTTTTCATAATGAAAAATCACCGTCCTTCTCGGTATCGCCTTCCAAGCAGATGTATTATTGTTTTGGATGCGGAGCAGGCGGAAATGTATTCACCTTTATTATGGAATATGAGAATTACTCCTTTCCGGAGGCATTAAAGCTTCTGGCAGATCGTGCCGGAGTGGCATTGCCGGAGAAAGAGGAAAACGAGGAGACGAAGAGGCAGCAGAATCTCCGTTCCCGGATCCTGGAAGTGAATAAGATGGCGGCAAAGTATTTTTATTATCAGCTTCGGTCAGAAAACGGAGCACATGCCATGAAATACTTAAAGGATCGAAAACTCAGTGATGAAACGATCCATCGTTTTGGACTGGGATATTCCAACAAATACAGTGATGATCTTTATAAATATCTGAAGAGCAAGGGAATCTCCGATGAACTTCTGGCTCAGTCCGGGTTAATGAATGTGGATGAGAAACGGGGAATGTATGATAAGTTCTGGAATCGTGTGATCTTTCCCATTATGGATGTAAATGGAAGAGTCATAGGATTCGGAGGACGTGTGATGGGAGACGGAAAGCCGAAATATCTGAATTCTCCAGAGACAAAGGTGTTTGACAAAAGCCGGAATCTCTATGGCCTGAATGTGGCGAGGACAGCGAGAAAACGAAATATTCTGGTGTGTGAAGGGTATATGGATGTGATCTCCATGCATCAGGCCGGGTTTACCAATGCGGTGGCATCCCTGGGCACGGCTCTGACTTCCCAGCATGCCAGTCTTCTGAGAAGGTACACCGAAGAGGTCATTTTGACCTATGACAGTGATGAAGCGGGAGTGAAGGCAGCATTGCGGGCGATTCCTCTTCTGAAGGAAGCCGGTGTGTCGGCAAAGGTTCTGTCTATGAAACCTTATAAGGATCCGGATGAATTTATTAAGGCCGAGGGAGCGGAGGCATTTCAGGAAAGAATTGACGGTGCACAGAACAGTTTTCTGTATGAGATTGATGTACTTCAGAAACAATATGATATGAAAGATCCCCAGTCCAAGACCCTGTTTTATCAGGAAACAGCAAAAAAACTGATGACGTTTGAATCGGAACTGGAGAGAGAAAACTATATCGAGGCAGTAGCAGACAGATATGGGGTGGGATTTGATAATCTGCGAAAGCTGGTAAACCGGATGGCTCTGAAAGGCAGTACGATAAAGATACCGGAAAAGAACCATGGGGCCAGAACCGAGAAAGAGGAAGGAATACGAAAATCCCAGAAGCTTCTTCTCACATGGCTGATCGAATATCCCGGGTTATATCAGACGGTCAGATCCTATGTAAAGAAAGAAGACTTTACTACAGACTTATATCAGACAGTAGCAGGACTTTTGTTTGAGCAGTATGAGGCAGGCGAGAATAATCCGGCTAAGATCATCAATCATTTTACGGAGCCTGAAGAACAGAATGAGGCAGCATCTCTGTTTCACAGTACTTTATCTGTGGAAAATCGGGGAGAGATGGAAAAAGCCATAAAAGAGACCATCGTAAAGATCCTGAATCACAGCATAGAGGAACGTAAAAATGCACTGGATCCTATGGATATGGCAGGTCTTCAGAAGGTCATAGCTGACCGGAAGCGACTCCAGGAAATACAGAAAATGAAGATTACATTATAAGGAGTACAATATGCGATTATCAAGACGTTTGCAGGCAGTGGCACGTTTAGCCGCAGGTACTGTAAGAATGGCTGATGTAGGTACAGATCATGGCTACATTCCTATTTATCTGGTGCAGAAGGCACATGCAGAGCATGCAATTGCCATGGATATTAAAAGGGGACCTTTAGAGCGGGCAAAAGAAAATATCCGGCTTTACGGGCTGGAGGATAAGATCGAAACCAGGCTGTCTGACGGAGTGGCAGAACTTAGAGGCGGGGAGGTGGATACGGTAGTAATCGCCGGCATGGGAGGAGCTCTTACCATCAACATTCTCCGTGAAGGAAAAGAGATCCTGTCTTCTGTGGAAACCCTGGTTCTTCAGCCCCAGTCAGAGCTTCATCTGGTAAGGAGGTATCTTCAGAATAACGGGTACTGTATTGCAGCTGAGGATATGGAACTGGATGAAGGAAAGTACTATCCGATGATGAAGGTGCGTCACGGCATTCAGAAAGAGTGGGAGGAATATGAAAGCCGGTATGGGAGATACCTGATCCGGCAGCAGAATCCCATATTGGGAGAATATCTGGAGAAGGAGCTTAAAATCTGTGAGAATATCCGCAGAGAGCTTCAGGAAAAGCAGGGAGGACACATAGAGCGGCGGCTTGAGGAAGTTGAGCATCAGATCCAACTGATCAAAAGGGCAAAGGAGGATATGAAATGACTGCAAAAGAACTGATTACCAGGCTGGAAGAAAAATATCCTGTGGAGAAAGCAGTAAACTGGGATAATCCGGGTCTGCAGACAGGAAGAAGAAATAAAGAGATAAAAAAAGTATTGATTGCATTGGATGCCACAGATGAAGTGATCCGGAAGGCGGTGGAATGGAAAGCCGATTTTTTACTGACCCACCATCCCATGACTATGGAAGGTATCAGGAAAGTAAGCACAGATACACTGGCAGGAAAGCGGTTTATGGAGCTGATCCGCAATGATATCTGCTGTTATGCGATGCATACCAATTATGATATTGTAGAGATGGCACCCGTTTCCGGGGAGATGATGAAGCTTCAGAAACCGGAGATCCTGGAAAGAACCGGTGTGGATCCTGCTACGGGAGACTACGAGGGGTTTGGACGGGTAGGTTCTCTGGTGCGCCCTGTCACGCTTGAGGAATGTGCGGGAATCGTCAAGACGATCTTCAAACTGGATCATGTAAAAGTGTTTGGGGATACAGAGATGGTGGTTCAAAGAGTGGCTATTTCACCGGGCTCTGGAAAAAGCATGATCGCACCCTCCATCAGAGCCAAAGCACAGGTTCTGATCAGCGGGGATATCGGACATCACGAGGGCCTTGATGCAGTGGACAATGGACTGGCAATTATTGATGCAGGACATTACGGACTGGAACACATTTTTATGGAGCAGATGAAAGGATATCTGGAAAAGAATACCAAAGGGCTGGAGATCTGCACAGCGAAGACCGGAAGTCCGTTTCAGATCCTGTAGGGAAAAGTGCTGATATAGATACAAGTAGGAGGTGTTGGAATGAGCGAAAAAATGATTCATGTAACCATAGACCGGGAAGAGCGGATCTTCCCGGAACATACCACATACCTGACTGCAGCCGCCGACAGCCGGGAACGATATCCCTATGATATTGTGCTGGCAAAAGCCGGAAAAAGGCTGCGAGAGCTTTCAAAGGAGATGGAAGAAGGGGAAGAGATTACCTTCCTGACAGTGGCCGACCGGGCCGGTTTTTCTTCTTATCGAAGAAGTATGGTGCTTCTGATGCTGAAGGCGATCTATCAGATCGGCGGATTTGAGAAAGTAGACAGAGTCTGTGTCCATTTTTCTGTCAGTGAGGGTTATTATATTACCATGAATGGCTGGGATCATGTGGATGAGTCATTTCTTGGGCAGGTAAAAGAGGCAATGCGGGAGATCGTCCGAAAAGATCTTCCCATAACCAAAGATTCTCTTCACACCGATGAGGCAATTGCGCTGTTTCAACGGCTTGGGATGGAAGATAAGGAAAAACTGTTTCATTTTAGAAGGGCTTCCAGAGTGAATGTGTATGATCTGGACGGATTCAAGGATTATTATTACGGATACATGGTTCCGAGTACGGGATATCTGAAATATTTTGACCTTTATCCCTATGATGAAGGGTTTGTTCTGCAGTTTCCAAAGCGGGAGAATCCCAGCGTGGTGCCGGCTTTTCAGCCGGAGACGAAGATCTTCCATATACAAAAGGAGTCTCTGAAGTGGGGAGAGAAAATGGATATTACGACTGTCGGAGATCTGAATGAACAGATCGTCAGCGGAAAGATCAATGACCTGATCCTAATCCAGGAGGCGCTTCTGGAAAAGAAAATTGCAGATATTGCAGAGGAAATCGCTGCCAACAGAGAAAAACGTCTGATCATGATCGCAGGTCCCTCTTCGTCCGGAAAAACCACTTTTTCACATCGATTGACCGTACAGCTTTCTGCTCATGGAATCGTGCCCCATCCCATCCCTATGGATAATTATTTTCTCGACAGGGAACAGACTCCCAGGGATGAGGACGGGCAGCCTGATTACGAATGTCTGGAAGCATTGGATGTGAAGCTGTTTAATGAAAATATGACAGATCTTCTGGCTGGAAAAGAGGTAGAGCTTCCTGTTTTCAATTTTAAGACAGGAAAGAGAGAATACAAAGGAAATAAACTGAAACTGGGTGAGAGGGATGTACTTGTGATAGAAGGCATCCATGGCTTAAATGACAGGCTTTCCTACAGCCTTCCGAGAGAAAGCAAATACAAGATATATATCAGTGCCCTGACCCAGTTAAATATTGATGAGCACAACCGAATCCCTACCACAGACGGAAGACTTCTGAGAAGGATCGTACGGGATGCAAGAACCAGGGGAACGTCGGCAAAGCAGACCATTGCCATGTGGCCCTCTGTCCGTAGGGGAGAAGAGTCTTATATTTTCCCCAATCAGGAACAGGCGGATGTGATGATCAATTCTGCACTGATCTACGAACTGGCGGTACTGAAGGTATATGCAGAGCCTCTTCTCTTTGGAATCAGGAGAGGAGAACCGGAATACGGAGAGGCAAAACGTCTTTTGAAATTCCTGGATTATTTTGTGGGGATTCCCAGTGAAAACATACCGATCAATTCCATTCTGCGAGAATTTGTGGGCGGAAGCTGCTTCCAGACCTGATCTGTCAGGTTTTGCTTGACAGAAGAAAAAGAAACAGGTAAAGTAGGAAAAGTGAGTAGAGTAAATGATCGCGGCTGGCTGTCCGAAAGGTGTCAGACGAGGAAAGTCCGGGCTTCACAGGGCAGGATGCCGGATAACGTCCGGTGGAGGCGACTCCAAGGATAGTGCAACAGAAATGAACCGCCTTCTTGGAAGGTAAGGGTGGAAGGGCAGTGTAAGAGACTACCGCCCGGCTGGTAACAGCCGGGGCATATGTAAACCCCATTCGAAGCAAGACCGAAAAAAAGCATATGGCGGCCCGTCAGCTTTAGGTAGGTCGCTTGAGCCTGGCGGCAACGCCAGGTCTGGATAGATGATCATTCAAGACATAACCCGGCTTATCGCTCTGCTCATAAAAAAAGAACCCTTTCGGGTTCTTTTTTTATGAGCAGAAAGCTTGCGTTTCTATTTCAGTTTTCCATGGTATTTCTCTTCACAGTATTTACAGCGGTAGACTTCATTTTCCTCGTCAGTCAGAAGAAATACCTGATCCAGCTCCTGTTCAATAGAAGTAATGCAGCGGGGGTTCTTGCACCGAATCACATTCACGATCTTTTTGGGAAGAGAGAGGGCTTTCTTTTCCACGATCTTTCCGTCTTTGATGATATTTACTGTGATATTGTGATCGATGAAGCCCAGGATATTCAGATCCAGCATATCAACGGGGCATTCTACCTTGATGATGTCCTTGCGGTCCATTTTATTGCTGGTTGCATTTTTAATGATAGCGACCGTGCAGTCCAGTTTGTCCAGTTTCAGATAATGGTAGATGGTCATGGCTTTTCCGGCTTCGATATGATCCAGTACAAAGCCTTCCTGTAATTGTCCTACATTTAACATCACTTGAACCTCCTCTATTGATTTTTCCATTTTAACAGTGTCAGGATCAGTGCCATTCTTACATAGACACCGTACTGAGCCTGTTTGAAATAGGCAGCTCTGGGATCCTCATCGACTTCCACGGATATTTCGTTGACACGGGGAAGAGGATGGAGAACCAGCATATCAGGTCTTGCCAGTTTCATTTTGCTCTTGTCCAGAATATAAAAATCTTTCATGCGGACGTAATCTTCTTCATTAAAGAACCGTTCCTTCTGCACTCTGGTCATATAGAGAAGATCCAGTTCCGGAAGTGCTTCTTCCAGGCGAACTACTTCTTTAAAAGGAATATGATGTTTTTTGAGTACATCTTCCCGGATATAACTGGGAACACGTAGCTCTTCCGGAGAAATCAACAGAAATTTTATATTGGGATAACGGATCATGGAGTCAATGAGGGAGTGTACGGTACGACCGAATTTCAGGTCTCCGCAGAGACCGATGGTCAGGTTGTCCAGGCGGCCTTTTAAAGAGCGGATGGTCAGAAGGTCGGTCAGCGTCTGAGTGGGATGCTGATGACCGCCGTCTCCTGCATTGATCACAGGAATCGAAGATTTCATGGAAGCAACAAGAGGAGCTCCCTCTTTTGGATGTCTCATGGCACAGATGTCTGCATAGCCGGAGATGACACGGATCGTATCGGATACGCTTTCTCCTTTTGCGGCAGAACTGCTGTCAGCCGAAGAAAAACCAAGTACGCTGCCACCCAGATTTAACATTGCTGCTTCAAAACTGAGTCGGGTACGTGTACTTGGTTCATAAAATAAAGTCGCCAGTTTTAATCCATCACAGGAATGGGCGTATTTTTTTGGATTGACTTCCATATCATTGGCCAGATCCAGGATTTCGCTTATTTCCTCAACAGTGAGGTCAAGAGGGTTCATTAAGTGTCTCATAGAAAACCTTCTCCTTTCTGATTTCTTACGATAGTATACACTAAAACCCTCAAATAGAAAAGCGAAATTTTCAGTTCTTCAGTATTTTTTCATAGAGCAGACCGGTAAGGAACCACACCGGCGCATAGTCAAGCCGGATCACTCCATGATAATTCATTTTGGCATCACTGTAATCCCAGGGGCACAGACCGTGTTTTTTTAAAAATGTGCCGCTTACATATTCCATGCCGAAGATGCCGTTCATATAGATCAGTCCTCTTGTAAAAATATTTTTGTTCCGGAAAAGTCTGGACAGAGGACCGATAAGAGCTGCCATTCCATAGATAGGAAACATCCATACGGAGGAATGCCCTATGAGGCGGTATTCTCTGTGAAGGAGAGAATCCATGCCGGTCCAGATCAGTTCCAGACACCATCCTATGATTCCGCATTTCATAAAATTTTTCATCATGTGGGTAGTATGCGGCAAAAGGGTTGAAAAAATACAGGAAATAGCTTATAATACTAAGCTAAGTCAGAGATTTTTCTTTTGGAAAATTTCATGAAAAGCAGGGACGAAAAGCCCTGGATTGGAGAAAAATGAAATACGAAGAAGCAAGAGTATATTTAGACAGTGTGGCTAAATACGGAAGTGTACTTGGCTTGGAGAATATGAGAGAGCTGCTTTCCCGGCTTGGAGATCCACAGAATGAACTGAAATTCATTCACATATCGGGAACAAACGGAAAAGGCTCTGTACTGGCATATCTCTCCACAATATTAAAGGAAGCAGGATACCGGGTCGGAAGATATATTTCCCCGACGCTGTTTTCTTATCGGGAAAGGATACAGGTAAACGAAACATTTATAAAAAAGGAATCCCTTGCAAAGCAAACGGAGAAAGTAAAAGAGGCGATAGAAGGAATGCTGGCGGATGGAAAACCCCATCCTACCCAGTTTGAAATTGAGACGGTCCTATCTTTTCTTTATTTCCTGGAGCAGAAATGTGATCTTGTGGTTCTTGAAACCGGCCTTGGCGGAGCTGAAGATGCAACGAACATCATTTCAACCACCATTTTGGAGGTTCTCGTTTCCATCAGTATGGATCACATGCAGTTTTTAGGAGATACACTGGAAAAAATTGCTGCTCAGAAGGCAGGAATCATCAAAAAACATACTTCGGTGGTCAGTGTTCTTCAGGAGCCGGAGGCCATGAGGGTCATCGAAGAGAGAGTCAGAGAGCAGGAGTGCAGTCTTCGAATTGCAGATTACCATCAGGCGGATCATATCGTGTACGGCCTGAGTCGTCAGAGTTTTTCCTATGGCGGATATGAGAATCTGGAGATCTCACTGGCAGGAAGTTATCAGATCAAAAATGCAGTCACTGCTGTGGAGGCTGTAAAAGCGCTTCAAAGTCTTGGATGGGTCATTACGGAGGAGGCTCTTCGGAGGGGACTGAAAAACACCAGATGGAGAGGCAGATTTACTCCCATTTGTGAGAAACCGCTGATGATCATGGATGGTGCTCACAATCCGGATGGAGCCAGAATGCTGAAGGAGTCTATAGAACAGTATTTTTCAGGACGTCGGATCTTTTATCTGTGCGGAGTATTCCGTGATAAGGAATATGAAAAAGTAATTCAGACGGTAGCACCTTATTCGGACTGTATGGTAACCATAGCAACACCGGGGAATCCCCGTGCACTGCCGGCCAAAGAACTGGCAGCTGTGGCAGGAAAATACATAGCAAATGTCTGGCCGGAGTCAACGATCCGCAGTGCCGTACAGCGGGTATTTTGTATGGCAGACCGGGAAGATGATGTGATACTTGCATTTGGGTCACTGTCCTTTTTGGGAGAACTGGAGAGAACAGTGAAGGAGATAAAGGAGAAGAATGAAAATGGATCAGGAGAAAATTAAAGCCGGAGTCAGATTGATATTGGAAGGAATTGGAGAGGACTGCTCCAGGGAAGGACTTTTGGAGACGCCGGATCGGATCGCAAGAATGTATGAAGAGATCGCCGGCGGCATGTACGAAGATCCTGCCGAACATCTGAAAAAAAGATTTCATGTGGACAGCAGTGATATGGTGATGGAAAAGGATATCCCCTTTTATTCTATGTGCGAGCATCATATGCTTCCGTTTTACGGTAAAGCCCATGTAGCATACATTCCCACAGACAGTGTAGTGGGACTGAGTAAGATTGCCCGGACAGTCAATGTATTTGCCAGAAGACTTCAGCTTCAGGAACAGCTGACGACTCAGATCGCAGATGCGTTCATGGACAATCTGGCACCTGAAGGAGTCATGGTAATGATCGAGGCAGAGCACATGTGCATGACCATGCGCGGTGTGAAAAAGCCCGGAAGTAAGACCGTAACAGTCGTAACGAGAGGGGTATTCGACGAAGATGAAAAGCTGCAGAATTCCTTTTACCGGATGCTGGGACGCTGAGTGATCCGGGAGGCTGTCATGGAGCGTGTGAATGCAATTTTGAATCATGAAACATACAGGCATTGCCTGGGTCAGATCAGAGAGTGTGAGAAGGACAGGATCTTCTGTCATCATGATATGGCACATTTTCTGGATGTAGCCAGGATTGCCTGTCTGATCAATATGGAAGAACATATGGAAGTATCAAAGGAGCGGATCTATGCGGCCGCTCTTTTACACGATATAGGAAGACATTTGCAGTATCTGGAAGGAATACCCCATGAGATCGCCAGTGGACAGATCGCACCGGCAATTCTAAAAGAATGTGGGTTTACAGAAGAGGAAACAGAGGAGATCCAGGAAGCGATCATCCAGCATCGGAATTCGGCTGTAAAAGAGAAAAGAACTCTGGCAGGACTGATCTACCGTGGAGATAAGCTGTCCAGAAGCTGTTTTGGATGCAGTGCGGAAGAACTCTGCAACTGGAAAAAAGAAAAAAAGAATCTGAAGATCACACTTTAGGAGGAAGTACGGAATGATAATTGGAGGAAGAGAGTTTCAGGAAAAAGGACATACCTATGTGATGGGGATATTAAATGTGACACCGGATTCCTTTTCTGACGGAGGAAAGTGGAACAATAAGGATGCGGCAAAGGCTCATACGGAACAGATGATACAGGATGGGGCAGACATTATTGATATTGGAGGAGAGTCCACCAGACCCGGTTACACCCTTCTTTCTGATGAGGAGGAGATCTCAAGGGTTGTGCCCATGATCGAAATGGTGAAAGCAGATTTTGATATTCCTGTGTCTGTGGATACCTATAAAAGCCGTGTGGCGGAAGCGGCACTTCAGGCTGGGGCAGATCTTGTGAATGATATCTGGGGATTAAAATATGATAAGAATCTGGCGGATGTGATTGCAAAACACCAGGTGCCCTGTTGTCTGATGCACAATCGTAAAGAGGCAGATTATAAGAATTTCTGTGAGGATATGCTGGAAGATCTTCGCAAGACCATTGCCATTGCAAAAAAGGCAGGAATCGCAGACGATAAAATCATCCTGGATCCCGGGGTGGGATTCGGAAAAACCTATGAACATAACCTGACAGCGATCAATCATCTGGAAGAACTTCACAGACTGGGATATCCGATCCTTCTCGGAACATCCAGAAAGTCTGTGATCGGACTGACATTGGATCTGCCGGCCACAGAGCGGGTGGAGGGAACTCTTTCCACAACGGTATTTGGCGTACAGAAGGGAGCAATGTTCGTAAGAGTTCATGATGTAAAAGAAAATGTAAGAATTATTAAAATGACGGAGGCTATTCTCCATGGATAAGATTCATATTAAAAATCTGGAAGTGTTCGCTAATCACGGGGTATTTCCGGAGGAGACAGCCCTTGGTCAGAAATTTGTAGTTTCACTGGTGCTGTATTCAGATACCAGAGCGGCAGGACGGACAGATGATCTGACGAAATCCATCCATTACGGAGAAGTCAGTCAGTTTGTGACAGAGTATATGCAGAATCATACCTTTAAGCTGATCGAGGCGGCAGCCGAAGGGCTTGCAGAGGCACTGCTTCTGAACACCCCCAATCTGCAGGCAGTGGATCTGGAACTGAAAAAGCCCTGGGCTCCGGTACATCTTCCGTTGGAGACGGTGGCGGTAGAGATCCACAGAAGCTGGCACACCGCTTATATTGCCCTCGGCTCCAGTCTGGGGGATGAACGGGCATATCTGGATGCTGGAGTGGAAGGCCTTCGAAATACCAGGGGGTGTGTGGTAGAAAAGGTGGCAGATTATATCGTGACAAAGCCCTATGGAGGAGTTGCAAAAGAGGATTTCCTCAACAGTGCACTGAAGCTTCGGACGCTGCTGACGCCCCGGGAGCTTCTGGAGGAACTGCATCGGATCGAAGCAGAATCCGGAAGAGAAAGGCTGGTACACTGGGGAGACCGGACACTGGATCTGGATCTTATTTTTTACGATGATCTTGTGCTGGATACAGAAGAACTGCAGATCCCTCACAGCCAGATGCATCTGAGGGACTTTGTACTGATTCCTATGGAACAGATCGCTCCTTACAAGAGACACCCGATATTCAACCGTACGGTATCACAATTGAGAGGAGAACTCCATGATTGATTTAGCGGAATTAAGAAAAAAAATTGATGAGATCGATGCAAAAATCGTATCTCTGTATGAGCAGCGTATGGAGGTCAGCTCCAAAGTAGCGGAATATAAGATCTCTACGGGCAAAAAAGTCTTTGATAAAGAGAGGGAGATCGCAAAGCTTGAATCCCTTACATCCCAGACTCATAATGACTTTAATCGTCATGGTGTGGAGGAACTGTTTCAGCAGATCATGTCCATGAGCAGAAAGCTGCAGTATCAGCAGATGACAAAGCAGGGTGTGGTGGGACGTCTTCCCTTTACCCAGGTGGATGAGATCGAAAAAGAAAATGTGCGGGTGGTTTTCCAGGGAGTGGAGGGCGCTTACAGTCAGGCGGCCATGAAAGCCTATTTTGGTGATCATGTAAACTCTCTGCCGGTAGCGAAGTGGAGAGATGCGTTGGAAGCGATCATGGATGGAATCGCCGATTTTGCGGTTCTTCCCATTGAGAATTCCACAGCCGGTTTTGTCAGTGAGATCTATGATCTGCTGATGAAATATGATCATTACATTGTGGGAGAACAGGTGATCCGGGTGGAGCATAAGCTGCTTGGGGTACCGGGGGCAGAGCTTTCGGATATCAGAACGGTGTATTCCCATGAACAGGCTTTGATGCAGTGTGAGGATTATTTAAACGGACACCGGAACTGGACACAGACAGCCATGGTCAATACGGCCGCTTCTGCAAAAAAGGTGGCCGAGGATCAGGATAAGTCTCAGGCAGCCATTGCCAGTGCCGTTGCAGGAGAAAGCTTCGGCCTTCAGGTACTGGAAGAAGATATCTGCTCCAGTGATGTGAATTCCACCAGATTTATCATCGTATCCAATCAGAGGATGTTCTGCAAAGATGCAAAGAAGATCAGTATCTGTTTTGAAGTCCCTCATACCAGCGGATCTTTGTATAACATTCTGTCTCATTTTATTTATAATAATCTGAATATGAACAAGATCGAGTCCAGACCGATACCTGGAAGAAGCTGGGAATATCGGTTCTTTGTGGATTTTGAGGGAAATCTGAATGACAGTGCTGTAAAAAATGCCCTTCGCGGAATTATGGAAGAGGCGGCGAATGTAAAAATCTTAGGAAACTATTGAGAAAAACCGGAGGAGAAACCAGATGATACGAGTACAGGAATTGATGATCTACAGAAATTTTCAGGATTCCGGAATCCTTGATGATATGACATGGATTCTGGACCATTATCAGGAAGCAGAAGCAGGAGAGCGGGATCTGCTGCGCAGCTCCTATTATGACTGTATCAACGGTCTGGTGGAAATGGCAGGCGCTTACGGGTTTGAGGGAAATCTGTGGCATAACTATCTGACCTATCTGCTGGTCAATCATGAGAATGTGTTCAGTACATCCTGTGAGATCGTTGGCGCTGTGGAAGGAACGATCAATGAGCTGGCAAGGCATGATTTTGAGATCTTCCGGGAGCTTTTTGCAGCAGATTTTGAGGATCTCAATGAGAAACTGGAAGTAAAGGAGATCTGTTATCTTCTGGATTATAAAAATATCAGCGGAAAGAGCGGATTATTTAACAAAAGGATCCGGGATCGGATCTGCAGCCTGACACGTCTTCTGGAACAGGCAGAGGATACGGATGCTTTCATGAAAGACATGGTGGAATTTTACCGGGAATTCGGGGTAGGAAAGCTTGGACTTCACAAGGCATTCCGCATAAAACATGACGAGAACGGTGTTCAGATCGTTCCTGTGACCAATATTGCCCATGTGCGTCTGGATGACCTGGTGGGATATGAGATCGCCAAGAAGAAGCTTCTGGACAATACAGAAGCATTTGTAAACGGCAAACGGGCCAATAACTGTCTGCTGTTCGGAGATGCCGGAACAGGAAAATCTTCCAGTATCAAGGGCATCCTGAACCAGTTCTATGACAGGGGACTTCGTATCATTGAAGTTTACAAGCATCAGTTTCAGGACCTCAATGATGTGATTGCCCAGATCAAAAACCGTAATTACAAATTTATCATTTACATGGATGATCTTTCTTTTGAAGATTTTGAGATCGAATATAAATATTTGAAAGCAGTCATTGAGGGCGGACTGGAAAAGAAACCGGATAATATTCTGATCTATGCCACTTCCAACAGAAGACATCTGGTGAGAGAAAAATTCAGCGATAAGGAAGAGAGAAGAGACGATCTTCATTCTTCTGATACGGTACAGGAAAAACTGTCTCTGGTGAACCGGTTTGGAGTACAGATCTTCTTCTGTGCACCGGATAAAAAGGAATTCCAGAATATTGTAAAAGTGCTGGCAGAAAAACATGGAATCCATATGCCGGAAGAGGAACTTCTTCTGGAGGCGAACAAGTGGGAATTATCCCATGGAGGGCTTTCCGGAAGAACAGCTCAGCAGTTTATTGATTATCTTCTCGGAAAAATGTGATGAGGTGAAGGATTATGGCAGTGACATTATTTGCGGCAATTGATGTTGGCTCTTATGATGTGGAAATGAAGATCTATGAGTTCACCGCACGAAAGGGAATGAAAGTGATCGATCAGATCCGCCATCGGATCGAGCTTGGAAAAGATACCTATAACACAGGAAAGATCGGCGTAGAAAAAATCGAAGAACTGGCCAGAGTCTTAAGTGATTTTTCCAGGATCATGAGTGGATATAAAGTAGAGGCATATCGTGCCTGTGCGACCAGTGCCATCAGAGAAGCAGAGAATAAGGCGCTTCTGGTAGAGTATATCCAGAGGATGACCGGTATCACCATTGAGAGTCTGGACAATGAAGAACAGCATTTTCTGGACTATAAGGCAATTTCCTTTGGGGTGCCGGGATTTTATAAGATCATCCAGAACGGAACGGCCATCGTGGATGTGGGAAGCGGAAGCGTGCAGATCAGTCTCTTTGATAATGATAAGCTGGTGACTACTCAGAATATCCGGATCGGAAACCTGAGGATCCGGGAGAAAATTGCTGACTTTACAAGAGATACCGTACATCTGGAAGATATGGTGGAAGAACTGATCAACAATGAACTGGCAAGCTTTAAAAAGATGTATCTGAAGGACAGGGAAATCAAAAATCTGGTGGTAGCCGGCGGATTTGTCAATGATCTGATCAAAAAACAGTCAGTGACAGCAGAAGAATTCGGACAAATGTATGAACTGATTCTTCACAAACGTCCTCAGGAGATCGCAAAAGAATTCGGAGTACCCTCTGAAAGTGCCTCTCTGATCCTGCCATCTGTGACTATCTATAAGAGACTGATCGAAGAGATGGGCGCAGAGATCATCTGGATGCCCGGGCAGGATCTGAGTGACGGGATTGCATACGATTATGCCCAGAAGAATAAATTTATGAAGACAGAGCATGAGTTTACGGAAGATATCATTGCATCTGCCAGAAATATTGCAAAACGTTACCAGTGCAATAAAAGTCATATTAAAAATCTGGAAAATCTGGCTCTTCCTATCTTTGACAAGATACGGAAAGTCTCCGGTCTGGATGCAAGAGACCGGCTTTTGCTTCAGATCGCTGTGATTCTGCACGGATGTGGAAAGTATATCAATCTGGCAAACGGTGCGGAGTGTTCTTACAGTATTATCATCGCAACGGAGATCATCGGACTTTCCATGAGAGAGCGCAGCATCATTGCAAATGTGGTGAAATACAATACACTGGATTTTAATTATCTGGATGTTATTCATCAGCCGGGGATCGGACAGAACGAGTATCTGCTGATCATGAAGCTCGTTGCTATCCTTCGTGTTGCCAATGCCATGGATCGCAGCCATAAACAGAAATTCCGTTCCGTTCGTCTCACGCTGAAGGAACAGGAACTGATCATTGCGGTTGAGACAGATGAAGATATCACATTGGAAAAAGGTCTGTTTCCGCCGAAAGCAGAGTTTTTTGAAGAAGTATTTCATATTCGTCCTGTCATTCGTCAGAAGAGGACAGTATAGGAGGAGTGAAGATGGACAGTGAATTTTTAAAACCGGAATATTACAGAAACAGAGAGGACAGTTGGATCAGCTTTGATGAACGGGTTCTCAGTGAAGCCAGGGATAAGAATATTCCTCTTTTCGAACGCCTGAAGTTTTTAAGTATCACTTCATCAAACCTGGATGAATTCTTTATGATCCGCGTGGCATCGTTAAAAGACATGGTCCATGCCGGCTATACAAAAAAAGATATTGCCGGAATGACAGCATCCGAACAGATCGAGGTCATTTTAAAACGGGTGCATAATCTGGTCAATGTGCAGTATTCTACCTATAATCGTTCTATCCTTCCGTCATTGAAGCAGCAGGGACTGGAAGTGGTGGCTCATCATGAGAATCTGACGAAGGAACAGGGAGAATTCGTGGACAGATACTTTGAATCCAATGTGTATCCTGTCCTGACTCCGATGGCGATGGATTCCTCCAGACCCTTTCCCTTGATTCGAAACAAAACACTGAATATCGGTGCTCTGATTTCAAAAAAGGATGATAAAAAGGGGGAACGGGAGTTTGCTACGGTACAGGTACCTTCTGTATTGCCCAGATTTATCGAGCTGCCGAAGGGGAAAAACGGGGAACGGGCTGTGATCCTTCTGGAGGAAGTGATCGAACGCAATATCGGATCTCTGTTCCTAAATTATGATGTCGTGTGTGCTCATCCTTACCGGATCATGCGCAATGCGGATCTGACCATCGATGAGGATGAAGCGGCCGATCTCTTAAAGGAGATACAGAAGCAGCTGAAAAAGAGGCAGTGGGGCGAGGTCATTCGTCTGGAAGTGGAAGAGAGCATGGATAAACAGCTCTTAAAGATCCTGAAGAAAGAATTTGATATCCGGGGCGATGATGTGTTCCAGATCAGCGGCCCTCTGGATCTTACGTTCCTGATGAAGCTTTACGGAATGGAAGGCTTTGATCATTTAAAGACTCCGCACTATATTCCTCAGCCGGTGCCTGCCCTGATGGATAAAACTGATATTTTTGAAGCAATCCGGGAAAAGGATATTCTTCTTCATCATCCATACATGACCTTTGATCCGGTAGTCAATTTTGTTAAGCAGGCGGCAAAGGATCCGGATGTGCTGGCAATCAAACAGACTCTTTACCGTGTCAGCGGAAATTCACCCATTATTGCGGCTCTTGCCCAGGCGGCGGAGAATGGAAAACAGGTGTCTGTCCTGGTGGAACTGAAAGCAAGATTTGATGAAGAAAATAATATCGTTTGGGCAAAAATGCTGGAGAAAGCCGGCTGCCATGTCATTTACGGCCTGGTAGGATTGAAGACGCACTGTAAGATCACACTGGTCGTTCGAAGAGAAGAGGATGGAATCCGCAGATATGTCCATCTGGGAACCGGTAATTATAATGATTCGACAGCGAAACTGTACACGGACTGTGGACTCCTCACCTGTGCGGAAGCCATTGGAGAGGATGCAACGGCGGTGTTTAATATGCTTTCCGGCTATTCGGAACCAAAGAACTGGAATAAACTGGCTCTGGCTCCGATCTGGCTTCGCGGGCGTTTTGCGGAGCTGATTCAGAGAGAGACGGAACATGCACGAAAAGGGGAAGAGGCGAGAATCATAGCAAAGATGAATTCTCTTTGTGACAGAGATATCATTGCTCTTCTCTATGAAGCCTCTGCAGCAGGAGTGAAGATCGATCTGATCGTCAGGGGAATCTGCTGTCTTAAGACCGGAATTCCGGGGATCAGTGAAAATATTACCGTGCGTTCTATTGTGGGAAATTTCCTGGAACATGCCAGAATCTTTTATTTCCATAATAACGGAATTCCGGAGATCTATATGGGAAGTGCGGACTGGATGCCGAGAAATCTTGATAAACGGGTAGAGATCCTGTTCCCTGTAGAGCAGGAGGAATTAAAAGAAGAATTACAGAAGATCCTTGAGATTCAGCTGGAAGATAATGTAAAAGCACATATCCTTCAGCCTGACGGAAGTTACGAAAAGATTGATAAGCGGGGTAAGACACTGATCTGTGCACAGGATTATTTCTGTGAAGAAGCGAAAGAGCGGGTCCGGAAACCGGAAGATCCGGTAAGAGACCGGGTGTTTATTCCGGAAGAGCACGTAGAAGAAAATTAAAAATCATTGATGTAAAGAGGAGATGACATGAATCAAGTAAGATCCGGCAGTCGAAGGAAAGAAATTGTGAAATATCTGATGTGGTATACCATCTTGTTTGGAGTGACTGCCGGTGGTATATTTATCTGGTTTTTTCTTGAGAACAAAAGTTTTTGCTGGACCACGGATGCGGTATCACAGTATGTTCCAAAGGCGTATTATTTTATCAGAAAAACCTGGGAAACGATTACGGGAATTTTAAAAGGAACCGGTGGACTGAGCACATATGATTTCCAATTGGGAATGGGAACCTCCATCCCACTTCATATGGAACCCTTATACTGGATATATCTGTTTTTTCCACCGAAGTATATTGAGACCGCATTTGGATGTGTTCTGTTTCTCAGATTCTATATTGCCGGTCTGTCCATGTCAGCTTTCCTGTTCTATTTCAAAAACGGAAAATGGGAATCGCTGACAGCCAGTCTGTTATATGTGTTTTCGGGATACGGGTTGTTTGCCGGGCTTCGTCATTCTCATTTTCTGGTACCGATGATTACATTGCCGCTGATGTTGATCGGGATGGAAGAGATCTGCAGAAAAAAAAGATGGTATATCTGTACGATCATGACAGCAATCAGTTTGTGGTGCGGATACTATTTTACCTATATGAATACGCTGATCATGGGAGTCTATTTTCTGATTCGTGTGTTTGAAAGAAAGGAAAACAGAAGTATCAGAGCTTTTCTGTTAAGAGTTCGGACAGCTGCATTGTCCTATATACTTGGGGTTGTTATCGCAAATATTACTCTGATTGTGAACTTCTCAGATTATCTTACCTCTTCCAGAACACAGTCAGTGGTCGAGAATATGAGTTCTCTTTGGGAATATGGCTCAAACTGGTTTTTCAGATGTGCAGAGTATTTTCTGGTGACGTCCTATTCACCAGGAAAATGGCTCCGTCTGGGATTTACAGCACTCTCTTATTTTGCTGTCATACTCATATTTATAAAAAAAGGAAGACGCAGTCTGAAAATTTCATTTATTACAGGGACAGTGTTTTGCTGTGTTCCTTTATTTGCATATGTTTTCAGCGGATTCAGCAGCATTACAAATCGGTGGTGCTATGCATATGCATTTGTGATCGCTGTAATGACGGCGTATGGATTAAGAGATATTTTTGAGTTGAGTTTCAAAAAAAGAGTGCTGCTTCTTATTGGGATGATACCGTACCTGATGATTGCGGCTACTGTATACAGTAAGAAAATGGATGCCGCAAAAACAGTTATGACAGCGGCAGCGCTTTTACTGATCGTATATATTTGTATCGTTTTCCTGAATCTCCAAAGGAATATGAAGCTTCGATGGAAAAAAGGAGTTGTCACGGTTATGTCGGTGCTTCTCCTGTGGGTATCCGGGATGATGCAGTACAGTCCGAGCTTTGGAAATATGGTATCGGAATTTACGGGAAGAGGAAAAGTTCTGGGTACAATTACAGATACGCCATTGAAAAGTGTTCCGGATATGGAAGAAGGAGAATTTTTCCGAAGTGCGTCAAGAGTGGACGATTACAGTGTTCAAAATGCTGCTATGATTTTGGGTTATGCCGGAATAACATATTATTCCAGTACCCCTTCAAAAGCAATGGTAGATTATTACCGGTCTATGGGTCTGACTTCATGGAATATCGGCAGACTTTGTGGATTTGATGAAAGAACGTTTCCGGATACACTTGCTTCTGTAAAATATTATGCGGCAGAAGAAGGAAAAACGGGAGATATTCCCTATGGATACGTTAAAGAAAAGGAAACAGAAATAGACGGAAAGAGGTATGAGATCTATCGCAACAGATTGTTTCTTCCGTTGGGGTATGCTTATGATCGGGTGATATCACAGGAAGAACTGGAATCCTATGATACGGAGAGCAGACAGGAAGTGGTGCTGCAGGCTGCAGTAGTGGATGAGGAGGCTCTGACGCCATTTGCGGAGGAGGAGAAGGAGGAACCTGTTACAATTACCGGTAGGAACCGTAAGATAATAAGGATAGAAGGAGACGGAGTAGAGGTCGGTTCAGACTTCTTCCGGGTTACAGAGGCAGGGGGAACCGTGCGAATTTCTTTTGAAGGAATGGATAACTCGGAGACATATCTTTCCATAGCAGGTATGAGCAGAAACAGCAGCGGGCGCTTGAATATTCAGATCCACAGCGGAAACACAGATACATCTTATTACTATTACGGAGATAAGAGCATTTATAACACCGGTCAGTCAGAGTACGTTTTTAATCTGGGATACAGTGAAGAAGCAAAAACAGAATGCGAGATCCGCTTTGCAGATAAGTGCAAGATCAGTTTTGATGAGATCTCTGTATACTGTCAGCCAATGGAATACATGGATGGTTATGTGGAGCATTTAAGAGAGAGTACACTGGAGAATATTTCTATGACGGATAACCGAATCACAGGGGAAATTTCTCTTGACCGTCCCAAATTACTTGTACTCAGTATTCCTTATGAAAATGGATGGACAGCATATGTTGACGGTGAAAAACAGACGATTGAGAGAGTCAATCTTATGTATTCCGGTATAATGCTGGAGCCGGGTGATCATGAGATTGAATTGAGGTTTCAGATTCCGGGACTTAAGCTCAGTATTCTGATCTCGGCTGCCGGTATCTGCATTTTTGTCGCAGCACTTATGATAAGGAGGAAACGAAAAAATGCTCTATAGCATTATCATTCCATGTTATAATTCAGATCAGACGATACGCAAAGTAGTAGAAATGACGATGGAAGAAATGGACCATCTTGGTAAAACGGAGTATGAGTTTGTACTGGTAGATGATTATTCACCAAATAATCCAGCCACGATTACGGAATTGAAGAAGCTTGCAGAAGAGTATTCCTGTGTTCGGGTGATCGAGCTGGCATATAATTCCGGGCAGCATAATGCGATTATGGCAGGTCTTAATTATGCCCGGGGTGAGGTCATGATTGCAATGGATGATGACGGACAGACACATCCTTCCCAACTGAAATATCTTTTTGCAGCTCTTGATGAGGGATACGATGTGGTGTATGGGTATTATGAGAACAAAAAGCATTCTTTTTTCCGAAATGCGGGAAGCTATCTCAATCATCTGACCGTATGCCTCCTTCTTGGAAAGCCAAAAGATATGCGTGTATCCAGTTACTGGATGATGAGAAAATATGTGCGTGATTCTGTGATTACTTATGAAAGCCCCTACACGCAGATGCAGGGTCTGATTTTACGCACTACTAAAAATATTAAGTGTGTGCCGATTCAGCACTTTAAAAGAGAAGTCGGTCAGTCAAATTACACATTAAAAAAACTGATCAGTCTCTGGTCCAATATTATGGGCTTTTCTGTAGTACCTCTTCGAATTGCAACCAGACTGGGATATCTTTTTTCTGTGATCGGTCTGTTGGGAGTGCTGTTTGTATTGATCAATAAGATCAGAAGACCTGCCGTGCCGATGGGATGGTCCTCTATGGTGGCTGTTTTATTCTTCTTTTCAGGTATTATTTTAATGTTCATGGGATTGATCGGTGAGTATATCGGAAGGATGTTCCTGGAAATGCAAAGGACGCCCCAATATGTGGTACGTCACGTCTATGAAAAAGAGCCGGTCAGTGGTACAAGCCTGGAGCAGGACAGGATCAGCGCAGAAAACAACACAGAAAACAACGCAGAAAGTAGCCTGCAAAATTGATATTGCATATTCGTAAAGAGCATGATACAATTTGTAATAAATATGTAATAGTATGGGTGGTAGTTTATGAAGAGATGGAAAGCACAAGTAGTGACGATTTTACTGGTATTGCTGACTGCTTTTTCAATGAGTGTTTCTGCAGCATCACCAAAGCTGAATAAGACAAAACTTACTTTGAATGTGGGTAAAAGTTATACACTGAAGCTGAATCATGCAAAAAGCAGTGTGAAATGGAAAAGTTCTGATTCTGTGAAAGCGCCGATCTCATCGAAGGGAAAGGTAATCGCCAGAAAGAAGGGTACAGTCACACTTACCGCTGAATCAGGCAAAAAAAAGTATAAATGTGTGCTGACGATTAAACAGCCTGTGACAAAGATCAAATTGGATAAGACGAATTTTGAGATGACAGAGGGAAAATCGGCAACACTGAAGGCAACGGTTCTGCCAGCTTCTGCGAATAACAAATCCCTGAGCTGGAGTTCATCCAATAAAAAGGCAGTATCAGTCTCTTCGACCGGCAAAGTAAAGGCAATCAGCGAGGGGACGGCGCTGATCAAAGCCTGTTCCAAAGACGGCAGCAGAAAAATAGCATACTGCAGGATCGTAGTCAAAAAGAAAACTCCATCCGTAAACTCATCGGATCAGAGCGGACAGAACGGAGAGAAAAAAGCTTCTGCAGCCGCACAGAGATTTCTGAATACGCTTCAGGCAATGTCAGATCAGGTTCGGTCAGATTACAAGGCAGGCAGAAAATGGTATTATGCCAGAAATCAGAAGGTGCAAAAGCTTACCTATTCATCCGAATGGAAAAAAGCAGCAGCGTATGTAGCGGCCGGAAATACAGGATATCTTGTTTGTTCCGGAATCGTTCGCTGGGGATTGACGGAGGCAGGAATCATGACTGCAAAACAGCACCTTTATGCGAAAGCGGGAGGAACCTTTCATTTTAATGATAAGCTGAAAAATGATCCTGATTTCAATAAAAAGTTTGAGGTGCTCACAGTGAACAAGACTCCAAATCAGCTTTTGAAAGAGGGAAATCTGCTTCCCGGAGATATATGCGGATGGGAAAGAGTGATGCACACAAATGTATATGCCGGAGACGGAAAATGGTATGATGCGGGACGAGGTGTGAATACGGAACTTATAAACGGAGAATATCGGTTCCTTTCATTTGGACCGTCTGCAGGCTGGATGAATGAGAAAATCGTGCAGATCGTAAGACTGAAATAGTATAAAACCGGCAGAAGGATCACGTTAGTGTTATCTTTTGCCGGATTTTGTGCGATAATCAGAAATAAAATGGAGATTAGAATGAAGGATGATTCTTTAAACAGGCGGGCTGTGAAATCCGGTTTTTTCTTTGTTGTATGTCAGCTTCTGGTGCGTGGAATCAGTTTTATTACCACACCTGTTTATACAAGATTATTATCGACCGAGCAATTCGGACAGATCCGGGTATATGAATCCTGGCTTCAGATCGCTGTTCCTATCATGTCATTATGTTTGTGGAAAAGTGTGGAGCGAGCAAAATATGATATGAAAGAAAGGTTTGACTCATATACATCAGCAGTACAAAATCTTTCTTATTTGTCAATTGCCTTTTTTATCGGTCTTTGCCTTTTATGTAAATCATGGATACAGTCTGTCTGCAGTATGGATGACGTGATGCTGTACACAGCATTTGGGTATATTTTTGCATATACCAGTGTTTTATATATGAATCGACGCGAAAAGCAGAGCATGAGATATAAGTTTGCCACAACCGCTTCCATACTTCTGGTAATTCCGGCAACGCTGATCTCAATCGGATGGCTTTATCTTGGAAATATAAGAGGAGAGTATGATCAGCTGGTACATTACAGGATCCTGGGATTTTATGTACCGCAGATCATAGGAGGCCTGGTCATAGCACTGATCATGGCGGTGCAGGGTCGAAAGCTGTTTTCCAGGGAATACTGGCTTTATGGACTGGCATACAGTCTTCCGTTGATCCCGGAAGTATTATCCATACAGATCATGAATCAGGCAGATAAGATCATGATTCAGGATATGATCGGAGAATGGGAAACCGGAATTTTTGCGGTGGGAACCACAGTCTCATTTATCATCTGGATCCTGGAGGATTCTGTATGGAATGCCTGGCTTCCCTGGTTTTATGAAAAAATATCAAGAGGTGAATCAAAGGATATCAAAAAGCCCTGGATTACTGTTATGAAGGGATTCGGAATGATTTCCTGGTTCCTGGTCATGCTGACGCCGGAGATCGTACTGATTCTGGGCGGCCGGAAGAATATGGCAGCAATATGGGTCATTTCACCTATGATTACGGGAACGCTGTTCCGGTTCTACAGTTACAGTTATACTGCAATTCAGAATTATTATAAAAAGACGGGCTATGTGGCGCTTGGAACCATTTTATCCATGATCGTAAATGTGATCCTGAACTATATCTGCATTCAGATATTCGGATATCAGGCAGCTGCTTATACGACTGCATTGAGTTATGCCTTTCTTTTACTGGTTCAGGGCTGGCAGGAATGGAGGATCACAGGACAGAGGATCATTCCTTTAAAAACGACACTGAAGCTTGCAGCTTTCTTTTTGATTTTGAATACGGTTTCCATGGAAGTATATGCACTTCCATGGTATGTAAGATATGGTATGCTAGCGGTAGGAGCGGTATTAGCGGTGAGAGTGATTCTGCCGCAGTTTGTTGTTATTCTGAAAAACGGACACAAAAAATATTAAGGATGGGGAGGAACATTGGTGTGAAAAGAAAGGTTTTGATTCTGGGAGCCAGCAATGCCCAGATCGATGCAATCGAATATTGTAAATCCAGAGGGATTGAAGTCTGCGGATGCAGCTATACCACAGTAGATAACGGAATTCCGCTTTTAGATCACTTTGGGCAGGTGGATATCAAGGATCCGGAGGGTGTGGAAGCACTGGCAAGAGAAATGGGTGTCGATGTGATCTATTCTATAGGTTCCGATATTGCCATGCCGACCGTTATGAAAGTCAGTGAAAGAATGGGACTGCCTCATTTTATTTCAACGGAGACTGCGGAGATCTGTCATGCAAAACACCGCATGAGAGAAACTTTGGGAACGGATTTTGCAGGGAATGCGGCATTTGTAGTCTGCGGATCCCTGGAAGAAGCCATAACATTTACGGATTTCCCCG
>JAEDFS010000054.1 GCA_016297895.1 Marvinbryantia sp. | reverse complement strand
TTGATCCCAGCCTGTTTTTTGATGAGGACGGAAGCTGCTATTATATCGGGCAGAGGGAAAATTCTGCCGGCGGAAGGTACTTCGGAGACTGTGAGATCTGGATACAGAAGCTGGATCTGAATACCATGAGACTGGTCGGAGAGGCAAAGGCTGTGCTGTATGGATTTCAGAATCATTCCGTGTGGCCGGAAGGCCCTCATCTGTATAAAAAAGACGGGTATTATTACCTGCTTCATGCGGAGAGCGGAACAGAGAGAAACCACTGTATTGTGGTCGCCAGGAGTCGGAATATCCGGGGGCCATACGAATACTGTCCGGCGAATCCGATCCTGACGCACCGGCACCTGGGAAAAAACTATCCGGTGACCTGTGCAGGGCACGGAGATCTGGTGGAGGATGGATATGGAAACTGGTACATAGTTATGCTTGCCTGCCGTCCGGAAAAAGGATATACTTTAATGGGAAGAGAGACTTTTCTTGCGAAAGTGGTATGGGAGGATGGATGGCCTGTGATCAATCCCGGAATAGGAAAGCTGGAGGAATGCGGTGTTCTCTGGAATTCGGGAGAGAAAAGCATGTTCCGTTCAGATCCGCCTGGAGGGAAAAATCGGAACATACAGCGGCTATATCGTTTTGAATCAGGAAAGCTTCCACCGGAAATGGTGATGCTTCGAAATCCGGGAATGGGTCAATATTCATTGTCAGAGCGGCCGGGATGTCTCAGGCTTTTTATGAAAAGCGCAACTTTGAGGGAAAAGGAGTCACCGGCTTATGTGGGAGTTCGTCAGCAGCATCGAAGCTGTCAGACGGAGATCGTTCTGGAACCCCATTTTTCCGGGGAAACAGACTGTGCAGGAATGTCGCTTCTTCAAAATGAGGACAATCAGATCCGAATGGAGTGCTATGAAGAACAGGGGCAGAGAAGAATCCGTCTGATGGTTTGTATCCGTGGAGAGGAGAAGAGGAAAGCTGACCAACGGATGGAGGATACCGGGGGCATTCGTCTTCGTATTTCCATAGAGGGTCTGGAGGCAGCATTTTTCTGGAAGCCGGAAAAAGAACAGGAAGACGTTCCGTGGAGGACTCTGGCAGAGAAGGTGGACCTTCGTTTCCTGAGTACGGAAGAAGCCGGCGGGTTTACCGGATGTACCATGGGAATGTATGCATCCGGCGGAGGAAAAAAGAGCTCGGGGTATGCAGATTTTCTGCAGTTTTCTTATCGCTGCGGAGGATTCGTCCCTACATAAGAATGATGGACTTAAGACAGGAGGAGACAGTTGATGAAGGAACAGACGAAACAGCGGATCATGGATATCATCCGGGAAGCCATCGAAAATGGAGTAACAGCGGGAGTGAATCTTCTGATCTGTAAAGATGGAGAAGAGTTATTCTATGGAGAGGCGGGATATGCGGATCGGGAGAATCAGATTCCGATCAGAAGAGATACCATATTCCGGCTGTATTCCATGTCAAAACCCATCACGGCAGCAGCAGTCATGATCCTGATGGAGCAGGGAAAACTGGAACTTGCCCAGCCGGTATCGGATTTTCTTCCGGGTTTTGAAGTGCCGGTAGTGGAAAGGGAAGGGCAGAATGAACCGGTCAGGCTGCCCATGACACTTCGTCATCTGATGAATATGACGTCCGGCCTTACTTACGGAGGAGAAGAGACCTCTTCGGATCGTCAGATTCAGGACTTTCTTCAGGAATGTGTGGATCGGATGCATGGGCCGGAAGCGGTGAATACGGTGGAATTTGCAAATCATCTGGGAAGCATTCCACTGGCCTTTGAGCCGGACAGTTCCTGGCGGTACGGGCTGTCGGCAGACATCCTTGGAGCTGTGGTGGAAGTGGTATCGGGTATGAACTATGGAGAATTCCTGCAGAAGAATCTGTTTGATCCCCTGGATATGCGGGATACCGGGTTCTGGGTACCTGAGCAGAAACAGCCCAGATTTGCCAAAGCGTATGAAACGGTGGGCAGGGATATGATCCCGTATGACGGGGATAATCTTGTGATCTCCAATTCCATGAAAACACCGCCTGCTTTTGAGTCGGGCGGAGCCGGTCTTGCATCTACCATAGATGATTACAACCGGTTTGCCGGAATGCTTTTAAACGGAGGATGTCTGGAGGGAAGAAGGATCCTGTCACCGGAAACGGTGAAATTTATGACCATGGGCAGACTGACCACGGCCCAGCAGGAAGCTATGCGTCAGTGGGTCGGCATGGAAGGGTTTACCTATTCCAATCTGATGCGGATCATGGTCAGCCCGGAACAGGCATCCGGACTGTCACGCATGGGTGAATACGGATGGGATGGATGGCTTGGATGTTATTTTGCGAATTTCCCGAAAGAACAGATGAGCATCATCCTGATGCAGCAGAAAAAAGACGCCGGAACCATTTCCATGACCAGAAAGATCCGCAATGTTCTGCTGAGTCAGTAGGGGAGTGTGCTGAATAACCGGAACATGCTTATGGCATTCCTGAATTTTGCAAAAACAGGCAGCGAAATCCCTGCAATATGGAATCGGTGCCGGAAAGAGAAAAGGGAGAGGATATATGGACGCAATTGTAAATGTAATCAACTGGATCGATGGAGCAATCTGGGGCTGGCCGATGATCATTCTTCTGCTGGGCACCCACATTTTCATGACGATCCGAACAGGTTTTATCCAGAGAAAGATCGGGACGGCAATCAGGCTTTCCGTCACAAAGGATCTTGATGCGGAAGGCGAGGTCAGTCAGTTTGGGGCGCTTGCCACAGCACTGGCTTCCACGATCGGAACCGGAAACATCATCGGTGTGGGAACGGCCATCGCACTTGGCGGCCCGGGTGCAGTGCTTTGGTGCTGGCTTACCGGTGTGTTCGGTATCGCAACAAAATATGCGGAATCTCTGATCGCAGTAAAGTATCGTGTAAAAACAAAAGACGGGCGTATGCAGGGCGGCGCCATGTATGCCCTGGAACGTGGTCTGAATATGAAATGGCTGGGAATGATCTTTGCCTTTTTCGGAGCCTTTGCTTCTTTTGGGATCGGCTGTGCGACCCAGGTCAATGCAATTGCAACGGTATGCAGAGAAAATATAGGACTTCCGGCCTGGATTGTGGGTATTGCTGTAGCAATTCTGACAGCATTTGTCATTTTTGGAGGAATTAAGGCGATTTCCAAAGTATGTGAAAAACTGGTTCCTTTTATGGCATTGTTCTATGTGCTGGGCTGTATCTTTATTCTGGGAATCAACTCCGATTATCTGGTACCAGCCATTCAGACCATTTTTGAGATGGCGTTCCGGCCCGGAGCGGCAGCCGGCGGACTGGTGGGCGGCGGTATCATGATCGCCCTTCACTACGGAGTGGCAAGAGGACTGTTTTCCAATGAATCCGGTATGGGTTCTGCTCCCATTGCGGCAGCGGCGGCTCAGACAAGAAATCCTGTTCGCCAGGCACTGGTATCTGCAACCGGAACCTTCTGGGATACGGTAGTAGTCTGTGCAATGACAGGTCTTGTGCTGGTCAGCAGTATTATGAAGAATCCCAATATTGATGTGTCTGCGGTAGACAACGGCGGAGTACTGACTACGCTTGCTTTTGATCAGATTCCCTATCTGGGACCGATCATTCTGGTAATGGGAATTATACTGTTTGCTTACTCCACTGTTCTGGGATGGGCATATTACGGAGAACGCTGCATTGAGTACTGTATGGGCAAAAAGGCTCTGGTTCCTTATCGTGTGATCTATATTGCGGTGGCAGCAATTGCTCCGGTGGTGGCGTTGGATCTGGTCTGGACGATCGCTGATATTCTGAATGCGCTGATGGCCATCCCGAATCTGGTGGCGGTTCTTCTTCTGTCACCTGTTATTGTCAGCGAGACAAAAAAATATCTTCATAATCTGGATGCGAGGTCGGAGGAAGAGATCCCTACGATCGACCGATAGAAAGATGGAAATGAAGTTTCCTGATACGACAATAAATATGCAGGGATCTGCGGATCCGGTCATAAAAAACAGCAGCAAGAATGCCGGTGGCATTCTTGCTGCTGTTTTTTATGACAGATGCGCATTTTTGGCGTGATTTTTGATTGCTTCGAAGCTTTCTCTACTGATCACATGCTCCATTTTGCAGGCGTCTTCTGCAGCAATTTTTTCATCTACACCAAGATGGACCAGATAAGAGGTCAGAAGACGGTGACGTTCATAGATCATCTCTGCGATTGCTTTTCCGGATTCTGTGAGATAGATAAATCCCGCATCGGTCACGGTAATATGATTTTTCATACGAAGATTTTTCATGGCAACACTGACACTGGATTTTTTAAAGCCCAGTTCATTGGCAATATCAACGGAGCGTACCACAGGAAGCTGTTTACTCAGGATCAGTATGGTTTCCAGATAATTTTCGGCAGATTCATTTACGTTCATAGCAAAATACCTCATTTTCATTTGATACAGGGAAAATTCCATCCTTTTCCACACTATTTAGTCAAGTATAGCATAAAAGATGATGTCAGGCAAACTGTTTTTGAAAAAGTTATTGACAACTAATAGAAGTTAGCGTAAACTTTAAGCAAAGAATGAAAGGAGGAAGGATATGGGAACGATCATGGTTGGGCTTCTCGTAGCCGGGGCGGTTGTCCTGGCAGTCAGAAGTATGATAAAAGATAAGAAAAAGGGAAAATCCATCCATTGCGGAGGAGACTGCAAACATTGCGGAGGAGGCTGCCATTAAAAGCAGCCTGCTTCATGTGATCACTGTATAGTTTTGAAACGTAATTTACTCAGATGCATGGCCGGAAAGGGTTGTTTTTTTGCCGGGAGTGTATTACAATGACCGGAAGGATCCAAAATGATATTGATAAAGATCCGGAAATGAGAACAGATGGGATGGAACAGACGAAATGAAAAATGTACAGTTGAGAAATTCACTTTTATTGCTGCTGACTGCATTTATCTGGGGTGTGGCATTTGTGGCTCAGAGTGTTGGGATGGATTATGTAGGACCGTACACATTCAACAGTGTGCGGTTTTTTCTGGGCGGGATCGTGCTGATCCCCTGCATGGCCTTTTTAAAGAAGGTAAATCCTCCTTCGGAAGAGGAAAAAAGAAAGCAGGAACTGAATAAAAAAAGTCTCATCCTGGGAGGAATCTGCTGCGGAATTGCACTCTGCGTGGCAAGCTGTCTCCAGCAGATCGGGATCATGATGACAGATTCTGTGGGAAAAGCCGGCTTTATCACCGCATTTTACATTATTATTGTACCGGTTCTGGGATTGTGTTTTAAAAAGAAATGTGGTGTGAATATATGGATCGGAGTGGTACTGGCCCTGGTCGGACTGTATTGCCTCTGTATCCAGGAAGGATTTTCGGTAAAACCGGGAGATGCGTTATTATTTCTCTGTGCGTTCATGTTTTCCATACATATTCTGGTGATCGACCATTTTTCTCCTCTGGTGGATGGAGTGAAAATGTCCTGCATTCAGTTTTTTGTCAGCGGAATCCTCTGTGCCGTGCCCATGTTTTTGCTGGAGCAGCCCCGGATCGGCCAGCTTCTGGCTGCATGGCAGCCGGTACTGTATGCCGGCATTCTGTCCTGCGGTGTGGCCTATACGCTCCAGATCGTGGGACAAAAAGGGATGAACCCTACGGTTGCATCCCTCATTCTCAGTCTGGAATCCGTGATCTCTGTGCTTGCGGGCCTGGTGATCCTTCATCAGAAGCTCTCACCCAGGGAAATGGCAGGCTGTGTACTGATGTTCCTGGCTATTCTGCTGGCGCAGCTTCCTCAGAAGACTGCGGGAGAGGAACGTCCGTAAACCAGGAGACGATCTTTAAGGCATTTTCTGTATTTTCACAATTGGCAAGGACACAAAGGATAGGTTTTGGTTCATTGCCGCCAAATTCTTTATAACGGGCGCTGCCGCTGATATCGATGCCGTGGGGAAGAGGATCTTCATAAGAGACAATTCCTCCTGTGTCATCGGTCACGGCGGCGCTTCCTTCTATGATCCGATCTTCCAGCGCCTGATACATCTCTTCCGGAAGAAATGTACCAAGATCCATAAAAACTCCGTTTGCGCAGCCTGTTTCAAAGTAATCTTCGGGGCAGACCACCAGATCAATGGTGCCGGCGGACATCTGGGTCATGTAGGCAATGTTTTCCTGATACTGCTCCAGATCGTAGTTGGAGACTGCTGCATATTCGTTCTTGTCCTCGATGGCAAGAAACTCTGTGATCGCCTGGTCGATTCCCTCCGGATCATAGATGTAGCTGCTGTTGAGAAAGACCATGGAAAAGACAGATTCTGTCCGACCGATGGTAGTGCTGTAGATCAGGTAACCGGCTGCAATGAGTAAAGCGGCAGCGATGAGAAGAGCTTTTAGGTAATAGTCTTTGAAATAGCCGAGTTTTCCGCAAAAAGTGAGATCGCTGGTATCTTTTTTCCCGAGGGAGTCGTCCCGTTTCTGATAAATGACGGAATCATCATCCAGGGTGGTTTTTTTGTGTTCGATATTCATTGGTATGCCTTTCTGTGTGGTAATAAATCTTTCATGCATAGTTTAGCATGTTGGTAAAAAAAAGTGTATAAAATCTTTGTGAAATATGTTATACTGACTCAAAGGGCGTGAACATAAGACTGTATACCCCAAAAAGAATGGAACATGAGGTGTAAAAGATGAAGCGAGTATTATTGAAATTGAGCGGCGAGGCACTTGCCGGCGACAAAAAGACAGGGTTTGACGAACCAACAGTTATCAGAGTGGCAGAGCAGGTGAAGCAGCTGGCAGACAGTGGCATCGAAGTAGGCATCGTGATTGGCGGCGGAAACTTCTGGAGGGGACGTTCCAGTGAGAATATTGACCGGACCAAGGCAGATCAGATCGGTATGCTGGCGACAGTGATGAACTGCATCTATGTATCGGAGATCTTCCGTTCTGTTGGTATGATGACGCAGGTGTTGACTCCCTTCGCATGCGGATCTTTCACAAAACTGTTTTCAAAAGACCGGGTAAATAAATATTTTGCGAAAGGAATCGTTTCCTTTTTTGCAGGAGGTACAGGGCATCCCTATTTTTCCACAGATACGACCACGGTGCTGCGTGCCATTGAGATCGAGGCCGATGTGATCCTTCTGGCAAAATCCATTGACGGAGTATATGACAGCGATCCAAAGACCAATCCCGATGCGAAAAAATATGATGAGATCTCCATTCAGGAAGTGATCGATCAGCGTCTGGGTGTGGTGGATCTGGCGGCTTCCATCCTGTGCATGGAAAATAAAATGCCCATGCTGGTGTTTGGATTAAATGAAGAAAACAGTATCGTGAATACGGTAAACGGACATTTTACAGGAACAAAAGTAACAGTATAAGTATCTGTGAAAGTACTGAACAGATACTGGTATAAAAGATAACGGAGGACAGGAATATGAATGAAAGAGTAAAAGTATATGATGAGAAAATGACAAAGACCTACAACAATCTGCTGAGTGAGTTTGGCTCTATCCGTGCAGGGCGTGCCAATCCGCATGTTCTGGATCGTATCATGGTAGATTATTACGGATCTCCCACACCGATCCAGCAGGTAGGAAATATCAATGTTCCGGAACCCCGCATGATCCAGATTCAGCCCTGGGAGAGCAGTATGTTAAAAGCCATTGAAAAGGCGATTCAGGTATCTGATCTGGGAATCAATCCCACCAACGACGGAAAAGTGATCCGGCTGATATTCCCGGAACTGACCGAGGAACGCAGAAAAGATCTGGTGAAGGATGTGAAGAAAAAAGGAGAAGGTGCAAAGGTTGCTATCCGCAATATCCGCAGAGATGCCAATGATGCATTTAAGAAGCTGAAAGGAACCGATGTTTCTGAGGATGCGATCAAGGAACTGGAAAGTGAAATGCAGAAGCTGACCGATAAATATATCAAGACCATTGACAGTGCAGTGGAAGAAAAATCAAAAGAAATCATGACAGTATAGTCACAAAGAAGAGGTCATCCGTTTCTCCCGGGAGAAGCAGATGACCTGATTATACTGGAGAAGAAATCCGTATGCACGAAAACAGGTGTCGGAGGTGGAGAATATGGATATGGTAATACCGCAGCATGTGGCCATTATTCTGGATGGCAACGGACGCTGGGCAAAGAGTAAGGGGATGCCGAGAAACTATGGTCATTCCAGAGGCGCAAAGAACCTGGAAGTAATCTGTGAAGATGCTTACAATATGGGAATCAAATATCTGACGGTCTATCTTTTTTCCACAGAGAACTGGAAACGTTCGAAGGAAGAAGTTGATGGACTGATGAAACTGTTCCGCAGCTATACGAAGACCTGTATTAAGACGGCGGCAAAGAATAACATGAAGGTTCGTGTGCTGGGAGATCCTACGGCGCTGGATGAGGATCTTCAGGAGAGCCTGAAAAATCTGGTGGAGAGTTCAAAGGATAATACCGGACTGAACTTTCAGATCGCCATCAATTACGGGAGCAGAGACGAGATCGTCCGGGCGGTACGGAAGCTGACAACAGATTGTATGGAAGGAAAGATCAGTCCGAATGCGATTACGGAAGAAGTGTTCTCCGGATACCTGGATACCAGGGAAGTGCCGGATCCGGATCTACTGATCCGTACCAGCGGAGAACTTCGTCTGTCCAATTATCTGATGTGGCAGCTGGCTTACAGTGAGTTTTATTTTACGGATGTGCCCTGGCCGGCATTTACAAAAGAGGATCTCTGGAAAGCAATTGAAAAATACAACGGAAGAGAACGGCGCTTTGGCGGCGTGAAAGAGGAATAGGTATGTTTGGGGTAAGATTAAGAAGCGGAATTATTTTAGTGGCGATCGCTCTCCTGACCATCATTTCCGGGGGATATGTGCTTCTGGGAACGACTCTGGCCATTTCGCTTATCGGCCTTGGGGAGCTTTATCGTGCAGTGGGGGTCCAGAAGTCAGGCGTTTCGGTTCTTGCGTTGACCGGATATGCCGGGACGGTGGCATACTACGGGATGCTGCTTCTGGGGCTGGAATCATACAGTATGACAGGAATGGTATTTCTGCTGATCCTTTTTCTTGCAGTGTATGTGTTCACCTTTCCTGAATATCGTTCGGAAGAAGTGATGGCTGCCTTTTTCGGAGTGATCTATGTCAGTGTGATGCTTTCCTGTATTTACCAGACCAGATGCTTAAAGGATGGTGCATTTCTGGTGTGGCTCATCTTCCTGTGCTCCTGGGGATGCGATACCTGCGCTTACTGTGTGGGAATGCTGATTGGGAAGCACAAAATGTCACCGGTGCTGAGCCCGAAGAAATCTGTGGAAGGTGCCGTAGGCGGAGTCGCAGGAGCAGCACTGCTCGGGGCTCTTTATGCGGCGGCAGTGGGAAGATTTCTGGAAGCAGAAGATCAGATACTGATCTATGCGGGAATCTGTGCAGTGGGTGCCCTGATTTCCATGGTGGGAGATCTGGCGGCATCCGCAATCAAAAGAAATCATGAGATCAAGGACTACGGCACTCTCATACCGGGGCACGGGGGAATTCTGGACCGGTTTGACAGTGTGATATTTACCGCACCGATCATTTATTTTCTGGCAAGTCTGTTTGTGGGATAACTGCAGGGAGACAGAATGGAAATACAGCGGAGGAGGAATACTATGAAGACGATCGCAGTACTCGGTTCAACCGGGTCTATTGGTACACAGACTCTTGAAGTAGCAAGAGCCAACGGGGATCTGAAGATTGCTGCACTGGCGGCAGGAAGGAATATTAAGCTTCTGGAACAGCAGATCCGGGAGTTTTCTCCCCGCATGGTGGCAGTGTGGGAGGAAGAGTCAGCGAAGGAACTGAAAACGGCGGTAGCCGATCTGGATGTGAAGATCGTCACAGGCATGGAGGGACTGATCGAGATCTCCACTTTGCCGGAGGTGGAAATACTGGTGACTGCAATTGTGGGCATGATCGGGATTCGTCCGACGATTGCGGCGATCAAAGCCGGAAAAAACATAGCGCTGGCAAATAAGGAGACTCTGGTGACGGCAGGACACATTATCATGCCTCTGGCAAAGGAATGCGGCGTGAAGATCCTGCCGGTGGACAGCGAACACAGTGCGATTTTCCAGTCACTGAACGGTGAAAATCCGGATCGGATTGCGAAGCTTCTCATCACGGCTTCCGGAGGACCTTTCCGGGGCAGAACAGCAGAAGAACTTGCGAATGTCAGGGTGGAGGATGCGCTGAAGCATCCCAACTGGGCCATGGGGCAGAAGATCACCATAGATTCTGCCACCCTGGTAAACAAAGGGCTGGAAGTGATGGAGGCAAAGTGGCTGTTTGGAGTGGATCTGGATCGGATCGAAGTGGTGGTCCAGCCACAGAGTGTGATCCATTCCATGGTGGAATTTTCAGACGGGGCAATTATTGCGGAACTCGGTACACCGGATATGAAACTGCCTATTCAGTATGCACTCTATTATCCGGATCGCAGATTCCTGGGAGGCGAACGCCTGGATTTTGCAAAGCTTGGTCAGATCACCTTTGAAAAACCGGATACAGAGGTCTTTCTGGGACTGCCTCTGGCTTATCAGGCTTCCCGGGCAGGAGGATCCATGCCCACCGTGTTCAATGCAGCAAATGAACGGGCAGTCAGCAAGTTCCTTCACCGGCAGATTTCGTTTACCGATATCTACAGGATCATCATAGAATGTATGGAAGCACATCAGATAATCCGGGATCCTTCTGTGGATGAGATCCTGGCGGCAGAGCAGGCAACCTATGAATTGATTGAGAGCAGGTGGTAATTTGAGTATCGTTTGTGCGCTGATTATTTTCAGTGTGATTATTTTATTTCATGAATTCGGACATTTTCTGCTGGCAAAGAAAAACGGGATCACTGTGGTGGAATTTTCACTGGGGATGGGTCCCAGGATTCTGAGCCGGGAATGGAGAGGTACCAGATATTCCTGGAAACTCCTTCCCTTTGGGGGATCCTGCATGATGCTGGGAGAGGATGAAGAGGATCAGGGAGAAGGAACCTTTGGAAGCAAGTCTGTATGGGCAAGGATCTCTGTGATCGCTGCGGGCCCGGTTTTTAATTTTATTCTGGCTTTTGCTGCATCCATTTTGATCATCGCAAGCTTTGGTTTTGATCCGCCTCAGATCCGGGGTGTGACAGAAGGAAGCCCGGCTGAGGAAGCCGGACTCATGGAAGGCGATGTGATCCATGAGATCAACGGAAGAAAGATCCATATCGCAAGGGACATTCGAAGTTACCTGTCTTTTCATCCGGGGAAGGAACTGACCATTGTCTGGGAACGTGACGGGGAGAGCCATACATCTGTAGTCCGGCCGGAATTAAATGAACAGGGGCAGTACAGGATCGGACTTCTTCCTGGCATCGGTTATGTGAAGGGAAATGCCTGGGAGACGTTAAAATACAGTGTATATGAGGTGCGCTACTGGATCGATATGACGCTTCAGAGTCTGAAAATGCTGGGCAAAGGACAGGTGGGTCTGGAAGATATGTCAGGACCTGTGGGTGTGGTCAGCATGATCGGTGAGACCTACACAGAAAGTGCCAAGAGCGGGGCTTATGCGATCTGGATCAATATGCTGAATATCTGTATTCTGCTTTCTGCCAATCTGGGTGTGATGAATCTGCTGCCGATTCCGGCTCTGGACGGAGGACGGCTGGTCTTTCTTATACTGGAGGCGATCAGAGGAGAACGGATCCCGCCGGAAAAAGAGGGAATGGTACATTTTGCAGGCCTGATGCTTCTGATGGCGCTGATGGTCGTGGTTATGTTCAATGATGTGATGAGATTACTGTAGCCTCAAGAAGAGCTCGCAAGAGCTCTTCACTTTTTTTCGGCTGCTGCATAGTCTGTATAT
>JAEDFS010000053.1 GCA_016297895.1 Marvinbryantia sp. | reverse complement strand
GTGATTTCAATGTTAAAATAACAGAAAATCGATCGCAGCGAGGAGAGGAAAATGAGAAAACGGATATTAAACGAGGGATGGCAGATGCGCCGGGTAGGAGACGAATCCTTTTTGCCGGCCCGGGTCCCCGGTACGGTATATACAGATCTTTTAAGAAACGGGAGGATGGAAGATCCTTACTGGAAAGATAACGAGGACAAGGCCTGCGCCCTGATGGAAGAGGACTATGAGTATGTCTGTACATTCCGGGAAAAAGATATACAGGAGTGCACACAGATCTTTCTCCGGTTTGAAGGACTGGATACTGTGGCGGATGTATATCTGAACGGAGTGCTGTTAGGCAAACCCTGCAATATGCACCGAATCTGGGAGTATGAGGTACAGTCTCTTCTTAATGAGGAAGAGGACAATGAACTGAGAGTACACTTTCATTCACCTCTGAAATGGATCGCAAAGGCCTATGAAAAATATGGAAACATCGGAAATGAAGATACCTATGAGGGCTTTATGCATCTGAGAAAGGCCCATTATATGTTCGGATGGGACTGGGGGGCACACCTTCCTGATGCAGGGATCTTCCGTCCGGTGTCTCTGTGCAGAGTGGACAGGGGCAGGATCGACAGCGTCTATATCCGGCAGAATCACGGAGAAGGAACCTGTGTCCTGGAGCTTCAGGCAGAATGGGAAGGACAGAAGGAATGGATGGAGGACTTCCATCTGGAGGCAGTACTGATCTCTCCGGATGGAGAATGTGAGTGTACAAAGCTTAATCCGGAGGGAAAGGGACAGATCCTGGTGGAACAGCCTGAGCTCTGGTGGGTAAACGGGCTGGGAGAACAGCCCCTTTATCAGGTGGAAGTGACGTTGTTCTGTAAGGAAGAAGCTGTGGATGTGTGGAAACGCCGAATCGGTCTTCGTACGATGACTACAGAGAGAAAGAAGGATCAGTGGGGAGAAAGCTTTGCCCATGTCATCAACGGCGTACCATTTTTTGCGATGGGAGCCGATTACATTCCGGAGGAGCATCTGCTGGGAAGAAGAAGCGAGGAGAAGACCAGAAAGCTGCTTACCGACTGCAAACGGTCCAATTTTAATGTGATCCGTGTGTGGGGAGGCGGTTTTTATCCGGATGACTGGTTCTATGATATCTGTGATGAACTGGGAATGGCGGTATGGCAGGACTTTATGTTTGCCTGCTCGGTCTATGAACTGACACCGGAATTTGAAGACAATATCCGCAGGGAATTTGCGGACAATATCAGACGGATCCGTCATCACGCCTGTCTGGCACTCTGGTGCGGCAATAATGAGATGGAGATGTTCGTGGACGAACGGTGCTGGGTCACAAAGCCTTCGGAAGTCCGGGATTATCTGCTGATGTATGAACGGATCATACCCGAGGTATTAAAAGAACAGGATCCCCGGACCTTTTACTGGCCGGCCAGCCCTTCCTCCGGAGGATCCTTTGATGAGCCCAATGACCCCAACCGGGGGGATGTGCATTACTGGAAGGTATGGCATGGCAACCGTCCGTTTTCCGAGTATCGGAAATTCCATTTCCGGTATGCTTCGGAGTTTGGTTTCCAGGCGTTTCCCAGCAGAAAGACCATGGAAACCTTCACCGATGATCCGGCGGATCTGAACATTTTTTCCTATGTGATGGAGAAACATCAGAGACAGTATGGTGCCAACGGAAAGATCATGAGTTATCTTCAGCAGACATACCGGTATCCCACCGATTTTGATACGCTGATCTATGCATCCCAGCTTCTCCAGGCGGATGCGATCCGCTACGGAGTAGAGCATTTCCGGAGAAACCGGGGCCGGTGCATGGGTGCGATCTACTGGCAGTTAAATGACTGCTGGCCGGTGATCTCCTGGTCTTCTGTCGATTACTGCGGGCGCTGGAAAGCACTTCAGTACTATGCAAAACGCTTTTTTGCACCGGTGATGATCTCCTGTGAAGAGGAAAGCTGGATGACCCGGGAAGCCAATATGAACCGGCAGCATTTTGAGTTCGACAAGTCCATCCGTCTGAACGTGACCAATGAGACCAGGATGGACAGGAAGCTGACTGTGAACTGGTATCTGAGAGATTCCGGGGGGCAGATCCTTGGCAGGGAGAGCTGCCTGGTGCAGGTGCCGGCCATGGAAAGCGTGTGGCTCCCGAAGGTGGAGCTTCCCAAGGTGGATGTGTTTACGCAGTATGTCAGCTATGAGGCTTTGGAAGATGGAATCCCGGTATCCGATGGAACGGTTATTTTCTCCTATCCCAAATATTTCCGTTATGAGGATCCGCAGCTTTCTCTGGAACTTCAGGGAGATACCATCCGGGTGACTTCAAAGGCTTATGCCAAGAGTGTGGAGATCTGGAATGAAGAGGATGATCTGGTGCTTTCGGACAACTATTTTGATCTCAACGGAGACAGCAAAACAGTGCAGATTTTAAGAGGAACGCCGGAGAACTTGAAAGTGCGAAGTGTGTATGACATCCACTGACGATGACAGGGGAAGAACAGGGAAAACATCTGCGTTCATATTGTTATTTTGGCGCTGTTCTGATACAATAAAATATAATCCTGAAAATGGAAGGAAGATGAGAGTGTCTGACAGCAGACAGGGTGAAAAAATGAAGAATAAAACAATGATACAGTATTTTGAATGGTATCTTCCGGAGGATGGATTGTTGTGGAAACGGGCCCGTGCTCAGGCAGAAGCACTGAAAAAGGCGGGTTTCAATATGATCTGGCTTCCGCCGGCCTATAAAGGGGCAGGCGGAAGAAAAAGTGTAGGGTATGATGTGTATGACACCTATGACCTGGGAGAGTTTGACCAGAAGGGCGGGATCCCTACTAAATACGGGACAAAAGAAGAATACCTGGAAGCGGTAAATGCCCTTCAGCAGCAGGGCATCCAGGTGCTGGCGGATGTGGTGCTGAATCATATGATGGGTGCCGATGAGACGGAGACGGTACTGGCATCAGAGGATGCAGGAGATAACCGGGAACGTGAAATAGCAGAATCTGTGCCAATCCGGGCATGGACAAGGTTTACATTTCCGGGACGAAACGGAGTTTATTCGGATGTTACCTGGAGCGCCCGAAATTTCAGCGGAACAGACTGGGATGACGCGAAAAAGCGGGGAGGGATCTTCTGCTTTGAAGGGAAAAAATGGAACCGTGAGACAGACAGCGAATATGTCAATTTTGATTATCTGATGGGTGCAGATCTGGATACGGACTGCCCGGAGACGGTGAAAGCAGTATCTGACTGGGGAAAATGGTATCTGGATACGGTGAAAATGGATGGATTTCGCCTGGACGCAGTAAAGCATATCAGTTTTGAATTTTACCGGGACTGGCTCAGAGACATGCGACAGCATGCAGACCGGGACTTCTTTGCAGTAGGGGAATACTGGTCCAGTGAACTCGGAAAACTGCTTCACTATCTGGACCGTACGGAAAACAGCTTGTCGCTCTTTGATGTACCGCTGCATTTTGCATTTCTCCAGGCAGCTACTTCCAATGGGCAGTATGATATGGGAGCGTTGTTTGCCAACAGTCTGGTGAAGGCCCGTCCTGATCAGGCAGTTACGTTTGTAGATAATCATGATACCCAGCCGGGTCAGGCTCTGGCCTCTTTTATACCGGCGTGGTTTAAACCCATTGCTTATGCGTTGATCCTGCTTCGAAAGGAAGGAATTCCCTGTGTATTTTACGGGGATTATTATGGGATTCCTCATGACGGGATCAGTCCGGTGCCGGGAATCCGGCGTCTTCTCCGCTTAAGAGAGCAGTATGCGTACGGAGAACAGACGGACTATTTTGATGACAGTTCCTTAGTGGGATTTGTAAGAAGCGGTTGTCTCGAATATCCGGATTCGGGAATGGCAGTACTTATGACAGATTCAGCAGCCGGATGCAAACGGATGAAAATGGGTGAGCAGTTTGCAGGCACCAGATTTTATGATGTGATCGGCAGAATGCGGGAGCCGGTAACGATTTCAGCTGACGGTTTTGGAGAGTTTTCTGTAGATGGAGGTTCCGTATCTGTATGGGTGACAGAAGGGGCATACCGGACCATCTGTACGGAGGTAGAGTGATGCTGATCGGCAGACCGGATTATTATAAAGAATTTTCCTGTACCGCAGATGCCTGTGAGGATACCTGCTGTGCAGGCTGGCAGATCGTGATCGACCGCAAAAGTCTGGGCAGATACAAAAAGGCAGTGCGGTCGGGAAAAGCCAGCGAAGAATTTCGAAAAAAACTGAAGAGTGGGATACAGTGGAGACAGGGTGTGTTTCGTCAGGACCGGGAAAAGAGATGCGCATTTTTAAATAAAGAGAATCTCTGTGACCTGTATTCCAATCTTGGAAGAGGCAGCCTGTGCAGGACCTGCCGCCGCTATCCAAGGCATGTGGAAGAATTTGAGAATGTAAGAGAGATCACACTTTCCCTTTCCTGCCCGGAGGTGGCAAAGATTCTTATGAACCGGATGGAGCCGGTAAAGTTTCTTTCGGTGGAAACGGAAAAAGAGGAGGAATATGAAGAATTTGATCTGTTTTTCTATTCCTGTCTGGCAGATGCCAGGGAAGTGATCTTAAAGATCCTTCAGGACCGGTCAAAGCCGCTGGATATCCGGCAGCGTCTGGTGTACGGGATCGCTCACGACATGCAGAAGCGGGCGGACCGAGGGCGGATTTTTTCCTGCGATGAGGTGCTGGAAAAATATCAGACACCAGGGGCAGAAGAGTTTGTAAAACGGCAGCTTGCTTTGGAAGAGCGGGATCCGGAAGGAACCTTTGAACAGAAAAAGACGGTCTTTCGGCGGATGTTCCGGCTGGAGCTTCTGAAGCAGGAATGGGACATCCTTCTTCTGGAGACGGAGCAGTATCTGTATCTTGGACATACGGCGAAGGAATATCATGAGATTACAAAAGAATTTCATGCATGGATCCGGGAACACGGGTTTCCCTGGGAGATACAGAAAGAACAGATCCTGGTTTACTTCCTTTATACCTATTTCTGCGGGGCTGTCTATGACGGACAGATACTTTCAAAGGCGGGAATGGCACTGTTCTCCGGTGAGGTGCTGGAGGAGCTTTTGAAAACAAGATGGCTGAAAAACGACAGAATGCTCACCACAGAGGATGTGACAGATCTTGTCTGCAGATATTCCAGAGAGACGGAGCATTCGGATGAGAATTTAAAGAGAATGGAAAAGTCTGGCAGGAGCATCTGGAAGCGGTATGAGATGTGACTGTAAATTTAAAAGAACGGGAGGAATGAGTATGAGAAAAACATGGCATGTACTTCTGGGACTGGCATCGTCGGCAGTTCTGCTGTCCGGATGTGCAGGAAAGGAAAAATCGGTTCTGGATCCGAAGAATCCGGTGACGATCACGATGTGGAACAATTATACCGGGGCACAGCAGGATGCATTTAACGATATGGTAGCAGAATTCAATGAGAACCGGGGAAAAGAACTGGGTGTTTATGTAAAAGCATCCAGTGAGGGCAGCGTGACCGATGTGGAGCAGTATGTACTGGAGGCAGCTGAGAAGAAAGTAGGGGCAAGAGAACTGCCGAATATTTTTACGGCATATTCCGATACTGTATATACTGTGGATCAGATGGGGCTGATCGAGGATCTGGGTCCCTATTTTACGGATGAGGAGAAGGAAGAATATGTGGAGGGATATCTTCAGGAAGGAATGTTTGGAAAAGACGGAGAACTGAAGATCTTTCCGGTGGCAAAGGCGACAGAGGTATTTGCGCTGAATACCACCGACTGGGACAAATTTGCCCAGGCTACAGGGGCATCCAAAGACAAGCTGTCCACTCTGGAGGGAGTCGTGGAGACGGCAGAAGCTTATTATAAATGGACAGACAGCCTGACACCGGAAGAAGGAGATGGAAAGGCATTTTACGGTAGAGATTCCATGGCAAACTACATGATCATCGGTGCTGCTCAGCTGGGACATCCCATCTACGAGAAGGCGGAAGATGGTCAGGTACAGATTCACCTTGAGGAGGAGACGGCAAGAAAACTGTGGGATGCTTATTATGTTCCTTATATTAACGGTTATTTTACATCAGCCGGACGCTTCCGCAGCGATGATATGAAAACGGGGGCGTTGATCTCATTTGCCGGTTCTTCTGCAGGAGCTACCTTCTTCCCGGAAGAGGTATTTCTGAATGATGAGGAAAGCTATCCCATTGAGTTGGAGATTCTTCCGGTTCCCGTATTCGAGGGCGGAACCGGATGTGCGGTACAGCAGGGGGCAGGCATGGCGGTGACGAAGGGTTCGGAAGCAGAGATTGCCGGCAGCGTGGAGTTCCTGAAATGGTTTACCGATACAGAGCAGAATGTATGTTTTTCTGTGGAATCCGGATATCTGCCGGTCAAGAAAGAAGCCAATGATATGGAACTGATCAAAAAATCTCTGGATGGAAATGAGATGACCATCCGTACTATGGAAGTGGCGATCGAGACGATCCTTGATTATGGAACAGCTTATCCGCTGGCCATGGACAATGCAGGAACGGTGCGGAATCTGCTGGAGTATTCCATGTCGGATAAAGCAGCAGCAGACCGGGAGGCAGTCGCAGCATCCATGGAAAAAGGAGCTTCCAGAGAAGAAGCAGTGGCAGCATTTGACACAGATGAGAATTTCCGGCAGTGGTATGCAGAATTCTGCGGAAAACTGGAAGAGGCATTGAAGTAGCAGTCAGGATGGATCAAATATGAAAAAACAGACAATATTCCAAAAGATTCTTGTCCCGCTGATGGGCCTGGTGTTCCTTGAAATCTTCATACTGGTGAGCAGCATTTTCGGACAGGATCTGATAGGGGAACTGTCGAAGAATGAGAGATCCATAGTGGATGAGACGATCCATGGGCGCAAAGAATATCTTCAGAATGTCATGATCAACAACTGGATGAATCTGGATTATACCGTACAGTCTATTAACGAGATCACTGCGGAAATGCTGGATTCCGGGGAGATCACACTGGAAGAGCTGGATGATTCTTCAGGAGCCTGTGCACCGCTGATTACAAGAATATCGAATCCTCTGATCAAAATGATGCGCAGCAATTCCGTATCGGGTGCGTTTGTGATCATGAACACAGAAGATCTGAGCGGGGACATGGAGAATGGAACCTGTCAGGATAAGCCCGGGATCTATCTGATGGACAAGGATCCTGCCTCTCAGTTTTCATCAGATAACAGTGATCTTCTGGTGCTGCGGGGACCCTTATCTACGGTACAGGAACTGGGGATTGCAGCGGACAGCTTCTGGAGACTGAACTTTGCTTTTGGATCAAAAGAACAAACATATTATGATTTCTTTTATAAGCCCTTCCAGACAGCCCTGGAAAATGACGGGACGTTTGAATGGGAAGATATGGGATACTGGAGCCAGCCCTATCGTCTGATGGAAGAGGGAATAGAGCGGATCGCTTATGCAGTCCCGCTGATCCTCGAAGATGGAACAGTCTACGGAGTGCTGGGTATCGACATTTCCCTGAAATATTTTTCTACACTGTTTCCTTATCAGGAACTGAATGAAGATGGAAGCAGCGCCTATTTTATCGGGAAAAAGGCAGAAAATGAATATGAGTACAGGAGCGTGTTCGGGGAAATCGGACAAAGTCTGACCGGGGCAGGAGAAAACCGGAAATCGGTAATCGACCAGGAGAGGTTTTATGTCCATGAAATACCGTTGGATATTTATAATACCAATACCCCCTTTTATGAAGACCAGTGGGTATTTGGCGGAATCGTACCGGTGGCCAGGCTGAATGCATTTGCAAACCGGATGGAATTCGTACTTGTAATTGCATTAATGCTGACCACGGTGATCGGTGTTCTGGGAAGTCTGCTGATCAGTTATGTGATCCAGAAGCCGGTGGCATCTCTTTCCCATGAGATGGAGGGGCAGGATGTACGTAAAGAAGTCAAACTTCATGATACCGGGATCCGGGAGATCGACCAGATGGCTGCGGCAGTGGAAAAACTGAGCCGAAATGTGCTGGAGAGCGATATGAAGCTTACCAGGATTATTAAGATGGCCAGTGTCAGGCTGGCAGGTTTCCAGATCAATTATGAAGAAAACAGTCTGTTTGTCACAGAAGGATTTTTCGAGATATTCGGCAGACCGGACATAGAAGAAAAGGAATTGTCGGTTGCTGAGTTCCATGAGCTGATGGAGGAGTTTCGTCAGTATTTTGTAGAAAAAAAAGAGATCAGCAATACCTATATCTACAGAATACGAAATGATCAGACAGACCGGTATATCCAGCTTCGGTTTCTGGAGGATGAAAAAAACTGTTACGGACTTTGTGAGGATATTACGCAGAGCGCTCTGGAGAAACGGATCCTGCAGCATGAGAGGGATCATGACCTGCTGACCAATCTGTATAATCGAAGAGCATTCTGGAGAGAAGTGCAGAATCTGTTCCATGACAGAAAGGATACCATAAGGATCGGTGCACTTCTGATGCTGGATCTGGATAATCTGAAGTATATCAACGATACGTTTGGTCATGAATACGGGGACCGGTATATCGTGGAGTTGGCCAATGCCCTGACTGGGTATCTGCCTGAAAATGCGCTGTATGCCCGTATTTCCGGAGATGAGTTTTATGCCTTTGTCTACGGGTATGATACACGGGAGGAAGTGGAACAGCAGATCGGTGTGCTGAAAAACGGAATATCTTCCATGTGCATTACGCTGCCTGGCAATGTAACGCAGGCAATCCAGGCATCCGGAGGTGTGTCATGGTATCCCAAGGACAGCACTTCCATGGAGGAACTCTTCAAATATGCGGATTATGCCATGTATGAAGTGAAAAAGAGTACAAAGGGAGAAATCCGTAATTTTGATATGTCACATTATGAAAAGCGGGATGAAATGAATCGGAGCAAACAGGCGCTGAACAGCCTGATCGTAAATAAATCTGTCCAGTATGCGTTCCAGCCTATTGTGGATGCGCACACAGGAGTGATCTTTGCCTATGAAGCGCTGATGCGTCCGTTTATGTCGGATCTTTCCAATGTGGGAGAGGTCCTTGAAACGGCGAGACGGGAAGGAAAACTGGATTCTATTGAGGAACTGACCTGGTTTGAATCTATTGAGGCGTTTGACAGGCATGTGAAGGAAGGCAGGATCGATCCGAATTGCCGTCTGTTCCTGAATTCCATTCCGAATCAGAGAATGTCCAGAAGAAAAGAAGATGAGCTGATCCGGAAATATGGAATGTATATGAAACAGGTAGTTCTGGAATTGACTGAGGAAGAGCGCATCGATAAGGAAATGTGGGAGGGCAAACAGCTCCATCACAGAAAGCTTGGCGGTACCATCGCAATGGATGATTACGGAACAGGTTACAACAGTGAGAAGATGCTGCTGACTATTTCTCCGGAATTTATCAAGGTGGACATTGCCATCGTAAAAGATATTCATCTCAGCTCGGACAAACAGGCGATTGTCAGCTACATTGTGAACTATGCCCATGAGAGAGGAAAATTCATTATCGCAGAAGGAGTAGAGAGTGCGGATGAGACCAGAATGGTGATCAGTCTGGGAGTGGATTATCTTCAGGGTTATTATTTTGCGAAGCCTCAGATCGTTCCGGAGGGAATCTCCCGGGAGGCGGTTGGCGTGATCCTGGAAATGCAGAGAGAAAAAGTGACATCTGATTCCAAATCGGACCGTGAGGGAAAGAAGGAGAAATGAGAAAAAACCAGACCAGAAATACGAGGGGAAAGATCATAGCGGCGGCATGGCAGCTCTTTTACGAACAGGGATATGAAAATACGACGGTAGATGAGATCATAGAGGCTGCCAGGACATCGAAGGGTTCCTTTTATCATTATTTTAAAGGAAAGGATGCGCTTCTTGGTACCCTGTCCAATCTGTTTGATGAAAAATATGAGGAACTTCTGGAAGTGATGGATCCTGATATGGACAGCTTTTCCAGGCTTCTCTATCTGAATCACGAACTCTTTACCATGATCGAAAACAGTATCTCCATTGACCTGCTGGGCAGACTTCTTTCCTCCCAGCTTGTGACCAGGGGAGAAAAATCTCTGCTGGACAGGAACCGTTTGTATTATCGCCTGCTTACGAAGATCATTTCGCAGGGGCAGGAGGCGGGAGAACTTCGGACCGATGTGTCGGTGGGGGAGATCGTGAAGGCCTATGCCATCTGTGAACGATCCTTTCTGTATGACTGGTGTATCTCAGGCGGAGAGTATTCTCTGAGAAGCTACTCACAGAAGATGCTTCCGATTTTTCTTTCTGAATTTCGAAATAGAAGGAACGATGGGCAGTAAGAAGAAAAAGTATAAGATGTGTACTGAAAAAAATACAATTCAGTACACATTTTTATTTATGATTTCGTATAGTTCATATTTCCAGTAAATAAAAGGAAATCCTATTCTTTTTCAAATTATTGTATAGAATATAGTCTATACTTTGTTCTGGTTGCCGTTCTGGTTTTGGAATGCTATAATCAACTCATTAATGTGATGATACAAAACTGTGTTGTCTCACAGGAAAGAGGAGGAACTATTATGATTTCGGCAAAAGCCTGTATTATGTTTGCGATAGTCGTGTATCTGGGATGCATGTTGTTTGTGGGCTATCGCTGTTCCAAAAAGAACAAGAGTACAGATGATTTTTATCTGGGAGGAAGAAAACTTGGCCCCTTTGTAACGGCCATGAGTGCAGAGGCTTCTGATATGAGCAGCTGGCTTCTGATGGGACTGCCGGGAGTGGCGTACCTTTCCGGTATCTCAGATGCAGGATGGACAGCCATCGGTCTGGCCATCGGTACCTATGTGAACTGGCTGATCGTTGCGAAACGTCTGCGTCGGTACACCCATGTGGCGAATAATTCCATTACGCTGCCCCAGTATTTTAAAAACAGATATCACGACAACAGCGGAATGCTTCTTGGCATCGCTGCCATTATCATCGTGATTTTCTTTATTCCCTACACTGCTTCCGGCTTTGCGGCATGCGGAAAACTGTTTTCCAGCCTGTTTGGAATTGAGTATCAGACTGCTATGGTCATCAGTGCAGTGGTCATTGTTGCTTATACCATGCTGGGAGGATTTCTGGCAGCTTCCACCACAGACTTTATTCAGAGTCTGATCATGTCAGTAGCTCTGGTCATCGTTCTGATCTTTGGAGTCAATGTAGCCGGAGGAATGGGAGCCGTAATAGAAAATGCGAAGGCGCTTCCGGGCTACCTTTCCATGACCCAGATCTATGATCCGGTAGAAAAAGTGGGAAATTCCTATGGATTTATTACGATCTGCTCCACACTGGCCTGGGGACTTGGATATTTTGGAATGCCCCATATTCTTCTTAGGTTTATGGCTATTGAGGATGAGAAAAAATTATCTCTTTCCAGAAGAGTGGCTACGATCTGGGTGGTGATCTCTCTGGCAGTGGCAGTGATGATCGGTGTGATCGGTCTGACTATGAGTGAGGTTGGGGCACTGGAAATGCTGGAAGGTTCCAACTCAGAGACTGTGATTGTAAAGATTGCAGATCTTCTCAGCCAGAGCGGAATCATTCCGGCACTGCTGGCAGGCCTGATTCTTGCGGGAATTCTGGCATCTACCATGTCTACGGCAGATTCTCAGCTTCTTGCAGCATCTTCCGCAGTTTCTTCTGATCTTCTTGGAGGAAAGCTGAAAAAGAACGGAATGATCGCAGCAAGAGTGACGCTGCTGATCATTGCTGTGATCGGTGTGTTCCTGGCAAGAGATCCCGGAAGCTCCGTGTTTGGTATCGTATCCTTCGCCTGGGCAGGATTTGGAGCATCCTTTGGACCGGTAGTTCTTTTTTCACTGTTCTGGAAACGGTCCAACCGATACGGCGCACTGGCAGGAATGGTTTCCGGAGGTGTGATGATCTTTGTATGGAAATACCTGGTACGTCCTCT
>JAEDFS010000016.1 GCA_016297895.1 Marvinbryantia sp. | reverse complement strand
AAGGGCGGATCAGGCATTGTATCAGGCAAAGCAGGGAAAGAAAGGCGGCTGCTGTTTGTGGAAGGCAGAATAGGATTTGTGGAATCTGCGTGTAAGAGTATTAGAAAGAATTGATATTTTGAATAATAAGTGATAAGATTGACAAAAAGGCATTTCCTAAAAGAGATGCCTTTTATCATTAGAAAAATGGGGTACAGCTATATCATGAACGGAAAGAAAATGTGGATCAAGAAGGGAATACTGGTTTTACTGATCGTGTATATGGGGATTTTTGTATATACACAGAAAGCATTATTCTATGTCGAAAAAACATATGCTGAGGGAAACTGGGAAAGCAGTACAGAGGATAAAACGGAGCAGGAAATCTCACTTCTGGGAAATCAGCAGATTGAACAGGAGTTTATTGCTAAAGAAACGGAACTTACGAAGGTTCTGATCGATTTCAGAGCAAATGAACAGAAGAATGGTTCAGGTTCGATTCTGGTTGAGATTCAGGATCAGGAGGGAAAGGTGGTGGCTTCTGCCCAAAAGGCAGTAACCAAACTGGTACAGTCCAAATCCGGGATCACAACGACATTCTCGGTTCCGGCTTCTCTGAAAAAAGATCAGATCTACAAAGTGGTGATTACAAGTCAGGATGTAAAAAGTGAGAAAGGAGTATTCCTGTTAGGAGTGGGAAATAAAGGAACTCTTTTTGGCGACCTGGAAGTAAATGGGGCTGCGTCAGAAGGAAGAATCAGGATGAAAATGAAGCTGATCGAGCTGCAATGGGAGAGTCTGGCCCAGCTCCTGGCTATATTGTTTGGAGCAGCAATTTTTGTGATGATTCCCTGGGAAATGGTTGGAAGACGGATCAGTGACGGCAGAAAATATACCATTGATCTGAACCGGTTCTTCTCAAGAGTGTTCTTTTTCTGTTCTCCGGTGGTCGCTTTTTTTGTCGTACAGAGATATTCAGGCTATGAATTCGGAGAATTTTACAGTTTGATGGTGAAGCTAAAGGGATTGCTGAATCTGTTTTTATATGGCATGGTGTGGTGGATCCTTTATCTGATCACGAATCGGACCAGATATACGGCTGTCATTCTTGTGGGAGGTTCCTCCTTACTCGGGCTCGCCAATTATTTTGTCTGGATGCTTCGAGGCACTCCCGTTATGATGGCGGATCTTGCTTCTGTAGGGACTGCTATGGATGTGGCTGCTGGATACGAGTATACCTTGGACCTTTCTTCTGTCTGGGCAATTGCATGTACAGTGGCATTTTTATGTATGGTGCTGAGCCTGAAAAATTATCGCGGTCTTGGATGGAAACAGCGGATCTGTTTCGCAGCTGCGTTCCTGATACCATTCCGATTTTATGAGACACAGCTTCGGTATGGAACTTATTTAAAGGATCACAAGATCACGGTCAGTGTCTGGGAGCCTTCCAGAAATTATGCCTCCAATGGCTCGCTCCTTTCATTCTTCCTGAGCTACACATATTATACGGTGGATCGGCCGGATGGATACTCTGTACAAAAGGCAGAGGAAATAGCGGCACAATATGCATCGGACACGGTACAGGAAGGGGAAAAAGCGGAAGGCCCTAATGTGATCGCCATTATGAATGAGGCTTTTTCAGATCTGCTGGTGGATGGAAATCTGCCGGTGTCAGAGGATCCGATCCCTTATGTCAGAAATCTGAAGGAAAATACGGTAAAAGGAAAGCTGTTTGTGTCTGTCATGGGAGGAAATACGGCGAATACGGAATTTGAATTTCTGACAGGGTGTTCCATGGCATTTATGCCCTACAGGGCAATTCCCTACAACACTTATATCAAAAAGGAACTGCCGTCTTTGACCTGGAACTTCAGAAAACTGGGGTATACCGGAAATTACGCTGTTCATCCTTATAGCAGGACTGCATGGAATCGGGATACCGTGTATCCCCTTCTTGGATTTGAGGAATACTTTTCGAAAAATGACATCGAAGAGATTCAATATGTTCGAAATTTTGCATCTGATCAGTCGGATTTTGATTTTATTATTTCAAAATATGAGGAGAGCAGGGCAAAATCAGATGATCCGTTTTACACGTTTACAGTAACTGTGCAGAATCATGGAGGATATGAAGAGGCTCAGGGATTGGTGGATACAGAGATCAAGATTACGGATGAAGCGCTGCAAAACGACCAGGCAGAGCAGTATCTGAATCTGATTAAAAAGAGTGATGACGCATTCAAAAATCTGACAGAATATTTCTCCCGGGTCGAGGAACCCACTGTAATTGTGATGTTTGGCGATCATCAGCCATCTCTGCCGTCCGAATTTTACGAAAAACTTTTTGGAAAAGCTTCGAAGGATTATGTGCTTGAGGATGTGATCAACAAATATACGGTACCATATGTCATCTGGGCGAATTATGATATCCGGGAAGAAGAGGTGGACATGAGCAGCAATTATCTGTCATCCTATCTTATGAAAGTGATTGGTGGAAAAATGACCGGTTATCAGAAATTCCTTCTGGAGCTGCAGAAAAAAATCCCCATGATAACGGCAAACGGTTATCGCGGGGATGATGGGGTGCTTCATGAATTGGATGAAGAATCCGAGTATAGTGATCTGATCAATCAGTATCAGATTCTTCAGTACAACAATATGTTCGATAGTGCCAATCGACTGAATGATTTTTATGAAATGAGAGACAGTTATGATCAGTAGATCACTGTATTTCGTCCTTGCTTTTTGCCAAGATATAATTTGTCGTCAGCACGTTTGATCAGTTCTTCGGCAGAAGAGGAAAAGTCATATTCTTCTACACCGAAGGTCATAGTAATGTGGAAGGTTTCTTCCTTGTAGGTGATCGGAAGTGATGCGATCATTACGTTCAGATCTCCGATATAGGCGGAAGCCTTGTCACCGTTGATATCGGGAAACAGGAAGAAAAATTCTTCTCCGCCCCAGCGGCAGACAGTGCCTTTTCCTTCCATATAGTTCCGGAAGAACTCAGAAAGAGTTTTCAGTACCGCATCCCCGCAGTCATGGCCTTTGGTATCGTTGACATGCTTGAAGAAATCAATGTCACCCATTGCAATCGTGAAATAACGGGTGGAACCGAAAGCCGTATACGTTTTCAGAAGATCATACATATTCCGGCGGTTTAAGAGACCGGTCAGAGCATCGGTGGAAGCATCCCGTTTTAACTGTTCATTATACTGAAACAGCTTTGCCTGGGTTTCCTGATTGGTCTGGCTGAAAAACCAGCAGGTGATAAACATGATCAGAAAAAGAACGCCGGTGTTCAGAAACTGAAGAGCCACACTCATGCTGTCGGACAGAGGAATGATCGGCGTGTGGGATCTGGTATACAGATAAAGAGAAATACGCAGGAAAAATACCAGAACCGTGTAAATAATTTTCCCTTTCAGATTATCGTAGGTAGCAAAAAAAGAAATAAGAAGCAGGGGAAACATAAAGTGCTGCACCCCGCAGTTCCAACCCATGGTGACGTTGAAACAGAGTATCCATGATAAGGTGGCTACAGAGCAGATGTGGAATACCGTCCGTCTGTGAAACCGATAGGTAGCGAGAAAACAGAGAATATTCAGTGCAAGCCAGGGGAGAAAAAGAATATAGACTTTTGTCCCGCCCATGAAAGCTGATAAAAATGCAAAGAGAAGAAAATAGATACTGATCAGAATACTGTACAGCCGCAGTATGACAAAGATCTGTTTTGTTTCGTTCTCAAAAGGAACCTCTTCATTAATTATTGAGATTATTTTTCTAAATATCTTCGCCATGACAACCTCCGGTAGTTTGTATTTTAACTATACCATTTGCAGGAAAATTATGCAAGTGAATAAGAACACGGAAAAGAGGAATACTGAAGAAAAAGGAGGTGTCATTTCATGGGTAGCAGAGGTTTGGATTATACGGCACTGGTCATTACTGCGATCGGAGCATTGAACTGGGGCCTTGTGGGGCTGTTTCGATTTAATCTGGTGTCCTGGATCTTTGGGGATATGTCCTGGCTTTCCCGGATCATTTATGTGATCGTGGGAATCTGCGGGCTGTACCTGTTTTCCTTTTTCGGAAGAGTGGGCAGTTATTCAGGAAGTGAAAGTTAACAGACAGCGGGCCGGTATGGAAGAGATGATCTCCATACCGGCTTTTTTATCTTCGTTGACTTCAAAACGAGGACAGTGTATGATAGAAGAAACAGTACGGGAACAGGATGAAGTATGGAAAAGAAAAAGAACAATCTGGTGATAGGAATTCTGGCTCATGTGGATGCGGGAAAGACCACTCTTGCGGAAGCGATTTTATATGAGACGGGCAGCATAAGAAGGATTGGAAGAGTGGATCATAAGGACGCATTTCTGGATACCTTTGATATGGAGAAAGAACGGGGAATCACCATATTTTCCAAGCAGGCTCAGTTTTCTCTGAGTGAATGGCCGGTGACGTTGCTGGATACTCCTGGGCATGTGGATTTTTCTGCGGAGATGGAGCGAACACTGCAGGTACTGGATTATGCCATTCTGGTGATCAGCGGTGCGGACGGGATACAGGGGCATGACCTGACATTGTGGAATCTCCTGAAGCGTTACCAGGTGCCGGTATTTCTGTTTATCAATAAAATGGATCAGAATGGAACGGACAGGGAAGCTCTTTTGAAGGAACTGAGGAACCGACTCAGTGAGAATTGTGTGGATTTCGGCCGCAGTGAAGCTTTCTGGGAGGAGTTTTGCGAAGAGGCGGCGGTCTGTGATGAAGCTTTGCTTGAGCAGTATCTGGAAACCGGAGAACTCAGTCGGGAAGATCTGGCAAAACGAATTGCACAGAGGATGATCTTTCCCTGTTATTTCGGGTCGGCTTTGAAGAATCAGGGTGTGACGAAGCTTCTGGATGGAATTCGGGTCTATGGACAGTCGCCGGAATATCCCATGGAATTCGGTGCAAAAGTATATAAGATATCCAGAGATCCTCAGGGGAACCGTCTGACACATATGAAGATCACCGGAGGAAGACTGAGAGTAAAGGAACCGGTACAGACCGGGAAAGAGGATGGTGCATCTGAAAAACCGGATCAGATCCGAGTGTATTCCGGGGCGGGATATCAGATGGTGCAGGAAGCAGAGGCGGGAATGATCTGTGCAGTGACCGGTCTTACGAATACCAGGTCCGGTCAGGGACTCGGAAGGGAACAGGAGGCAGAGCTTCCGGTGTTGGAGCCGGTGCTGACTTATGGATTGATGTTCCCCGAGGGAAGTGATATTCACGGAATCTACCTGAAGCTTCTGCAGCTGGAAGAGGAGGAACCGCAGCTTCGGATGGTGTGGGACGAGGAAGCGAGAGAGATCCATGTACAGGTGATGGGAGATGTTCAGATCGAGATCCTGAAACGACTGATGAAGGAACGGTTTGGAGTGGAAGCCGAGTTTGGAGCAGGTGCCATCGTATATAAGGAGAGCATCCGGGAGCCGGTCGAAGGAGTGGGTCATTTTGAACCGCTTCGCCATTATGCGGAGGTTCATCTCCTGCTGGAGCCCACAGAACCGGGAAGCGGTCTTTCCTTCGAGAGCCGCTGCAGTGAGGATCTCCTTGACAGGAACTGGCAGAGGCTGATCCTGACTCATCTGGAAGAAAAACAGCACAGAGGGGTACTTACCGGGTCGGAGATAACAGATATGAGGATCACACTGATGTCCGGGAAAGCCCATCTGAAGCATACGGAGGGCGGTGATTTCCGGCAGGCCACCTATCGTGCCGTACGTCAGGGATTAAAGTCCGCCGATAGTATTCTTCTGGAGCCGGTCTACCGTTTCCGGCTGGAAGTACCTTCTGAAAATGTGGGACGGGCTATGACGGATATCGGGCAGATGCACGGGGAATTTCAGCCTCCTGCCATAGAGGGCGAATATGCGGTTCTCACAGGTACGGCCCCCGTAGAATCTATGAGGGATTATCAGAAACAGGTGACAGCGTACACCAGGGGAAGAGGACGTCTTTTCTGTACCCTCAAAGGATATGAGCCCTGCCACAATACGGAAGAGGTGCTTGAGCAGAAGCAGTATGACAGTGAGAAGGATCCGGAAAATCCCACGGGCTCCGTATTCTGTGCTCATGGAGCGGGATTTGTGGTTCCCTGGGATCAGGTATCGGAATATATGCATCTGGAAAGTGTATGCGCCAAAGAAAAGGCAGAAGAGGAACGGGAGGAAGTAAGGATCTCAGGCACCAGACGACAGCAGGCTCATACAGCAGCTACTGTGGGGTGGCAGGGGGACAAAGAACTGGAAGAGATCTTTACCAGAACCTACGGAAGCGGAAAAGAATCAAGAAGCGGATGGGGACGGAACCGGTTTCAGTCGGGATATGAAAAAAGCCGGACAGTGTCTGCTTCGGGCAGCCAGGGAAAACCGAAAGAGCCGGTACCGGAATATCTGCTGGTGGATGGCTATAATATTATTTTTGCCTGGGAGGATCTGAAAGAACTGGCTAAAGAAAATATGGACAGCGCCAGAGGAAAACTGATGGATCTTCTGAGTAATTACCAGGGATACCGGAATATCAACGTGATCCTGGTGTTCGATGCCTATAAGGTGGAGGGCGGCACAGGAAGCGTCATGAAGTATCATAATATCCATGTGATCTATACCAGGGAGGCAGAGACGGCAGATCAGTACATTGAGAAAACGGTACAGGATATAGGAAGAAAGTATCATGTGACGGTGGCTACGTCAGATGCCCTGGAACAGAGGATCATCTGGGGAGCAGGAGCTTCCAGGCTTTCTGCGGAAGGACTTCGGACAGAGCTTGAAGCAGTAAGAGGAGAGATCCGAAAGGAATGGCTTGAGAACGGAAAGGTGAGAAATCAGGGCCTGTTTCAAAATCTCCCGGAGGAGCTGGCTCAGACAATGGAAGAAGTAAGACTGGGGAAACGGGAGTTTTCCGGGGAAGATTTTTGGGAGACGGCAAAAAAAGAAAAACCGGGGAAAAAGTAAATGGATCAAAGGAGGAAAAAGTATGATCGATCAGATTCTGGAGTATAATAAAAAATTTGTGGAAGAGAAGGAATATGAAAAATATCGGGCCGGTAAGTATCCGGAAAAGAAGCTGGCGATCCTGTCCTGTATGGATACAAGGCTTACTGCTCTGCTTCCGGCAGCACTTGGATTGAAAAACGGAGATGCCAAGATCATAAAAAATGCAGGAGCGGTGATCACTCATCCCTTCGGAAGTGTGGTGAGAAGTCTTCTGGTAGCCATTGTGGAGCTGGGGGTAGAAGAGGTCATGGTCATCGGGCATACGGACTGTGGCGTACAGCACATTGATGCGGATATGATTATCGGACATCTTCAGAAACGGGGAATTTCCATGGAAAATGTGGAACTTCTCAAATATGCCGGAGTGGATTTTGAAAGCTGGCTCTGTGGATTTAATACGGTACGGGAGTCTGTGGAGAATACGGTGAAATCCTTAAGGGAACATCCTTTGATTCCGAAAGATGTGATATTCAGGGGCTTTATTATGGATACGGAAACCGGAGAATTATATCCGGTATAATCAAAGGAAATATTCAAGTACGCCGTCGGCGTACTTGCCGCGAGGCGCACGCTCCGAAGGAGCTTTCATCTGTGCGCCTCAGCGATCTGCCGAAGGCACAACTTTCAGCAGGGGATACCCGGCTGAAAGTTGTATACAATCATGCAATGATACGAAAATACTTGCATTATGTGCAAAAGTAGGTTAAAATAGACTAAAAACGGCGGAGATTAGGAAATAATCCGTACAAAATACAGGAAAGAGAGGAACTATCAAATGAAAAAGGTAGCACTTATTACTATGACCGCTGCAATGATGGCAGCAGTTCCGGCTGCTTGCGTATCTGCAAGTGACCTTACATTTACAACAGGAGGAGATCAGGGTACCTATTATGGTTTCGGAAGCGTACTGGCCGGCCAGGTATCCGGAAAGACCGATACCACTGTGACAGCGATCACATCCGGCGGTTCTCAGGCAAATATCGATGCGATCGATATGGGAGATGCACAGCTTGGATTTGTTCAGTCTGACGTTATGGCTTATGCATATGAAGGAATCAACCTGTTCGAAGAGATCGGAGCGATCCAGAATTTCTCCACCGTATCCGCTATGTATATGGAGCAGGTACAGATCGTTACCTGTAACCCGGATATTAAGACAGTGGAAGATCTGAAGGGCAAGAATGTTTCCATCGGTGCACCGGGATCAGGTGTATACTTTAATGCAATGGATATCCTTGGCGCATATGGGCTGACAGAAGAAGACATCACACCGACTTATGAATCCTTTGGTGACAGCGCCGAGAGTCTTCAGGATGGCAAGATCGATGCAGCATTTATCACAGCAGGTGCTCCGACTACAGCAGTAACTTCTCTCGGTACCTCCAAAGATGTATATCTGGTAGGTCTGGATGAGGAACATATTAACAGCCTGATCGAGACATGCCCGTACTACAGCAAGAATACCATCGCAGCAGATGTATATGGTCTGGATGCAGATGTAGATACCGTAGCTGTAGGTGCAGTCGTAATCGCCGGTGATGATGTAGCAGAGGAAGATGTTTACAACTTTGTATCTGCTGTATTTGAAAACGTAGATGAGATCACAACCGCTCATGCAAAGGGAGCAGAACTGGATCTTGATTTTGCCGCATCTGTAACAGCAGTACCTTATCACGCAGGAGCTGCAAAATACTTTGAAGAAAAAGGTATCACCGTTCCGGTTAAATAAGAGAGAACAGGAATAAGACTGAAATTCTGAAAGGTGTTATGATACATTCAGAGGCTGAGGCGGGAGTTTCCTGCCGCAGCCCCTTGTCTGTTTTATGAGAAGAAAGTAAAGGAGGAGGAACATGAATTCTGCCAACAAAGAAACAAAGGCCGAGACAGCCGCTGTTGACGTGGAAGTGGGAACTGCGGAGGATGTGGAACAGGTCATGAAAAAATTTGACCGGGAATCCAATGTCCGTATCTGGGAAGGAATTCCGAAGACGGTGATCCGCTGGCTGATGGTACTGTTTTCCGTATACAGCATTTATGTCACATTGTTTGTGGGAGGCTTAAGAGAACGGAGACTGACCATCTTTCTTGGAATGATCCTGATCATCGGTTATCTGAATTTCCCGGCTAAAAAGGGAGATCACCGGGTGAATCACATGCCCTGGTATGATATCCTGATCATGGCTCTGGGTGCCGGTGGATTTTTCTATTTTGCAGCAAATGCCAGCAGCATTCTGACCCAGGCAACGAGGATTACAAAGAATCCCTGGATGGTGGCGATCGCCATTGTTTCCATTCTGGCTCTGATGGAGCTCTGCAGACGAAGTGTGGGTGTGCCGATCCTGCTTGTAGTAGGAGCTCTGCTGGTCTATACTTTTGCAAACGTACGATTTGGAAAGGTGATCTATGATCTGTTTTATACCACATCAGGAGTGATGAATACCCCTGTGGATGTATGCGCCAAGTATATTGTGGTGTTCATTATATTCGGAGCTTTCCTGGAACGAACGGGAATTGCCAGCTTTTTCATTGATCTGGCCAATTCCGTTGCCGGTTCTTCCGCCGGCGGCCCCGCCAAGGTAGCGGTTCTTTCCTCTGCTCTGTGCGGTATGGTATCCGGCTCTTCCGTAGGAAATACGGTAACCACCGGTTCTGTCACGATCCCGATGATGAAAAAGACCGGATATCAGGGCGAATTTGCCGGCGCCGTGGAAGCAGCAGCTTCTACCGGAGGACAGATCATGCCGCCCATTATGGGTGCAGCAGCGTTTCTGATGGCAGAGTATATGGGTATCGGATACGGAGAAGTTGCTCTTCGCGCGATCCTTCCGGCTGTGCTCTATTTTGTGGGAATCTATATTGCCGTTCATCTGGAAGCAAAGAAACTGGGACTGAAAGGTATTCCGAGAGAACAGCTTCCGAAATTTGGCCGGCTGATCAAAAAAATCTATCTTCTGGCCCCTCTGGTGGTACTGGTGGTTCTGGTTTCTACCAATACCCGTACCATGCAGTTTTCCGCAGCAGTTGCGATCGGAGTGACCATCCTGGTAGGTCTGTTTAACAAAGATGACCGGATCACTCTGAAAAAATGCATCGATGCACTGGAAGCGGGAGGAAAGGGAACCATTACGGTAGCAGTGGCCTGTGCTATGGCAGGTGTGGTTGCCGGATGTATTACCTCTACCGGTCTGGCATCAAAGCTGATCACTGCCATCGTATCTATTTCCGGCGGTCAGGCCATGATCGCACTGGTTCTGACCATGCTTTGCTGTATCATCCTTGGAATGGGTGTACCAACCACGGCTACATACTGTATTATGGCAGCAACCTGTGCACCGATCCTGGTGAGTCCGGAGATCGGCATCCCGACGATTGCCGCTCATTTCTTTGTATTTTATTTTGGAATCGTGGCAGATATTACACCGCCGGTAGCACTGGCTGCCTATGCGGGAAGCGCCATTGCCAAGGCGCCGCCAATGAAGACCGCATTCAATGCCACCAGGCTGGCAATCGCAGGGTTCATCGTTCCTTATGTCTGTGCCATGAATCCGGCAATGCTGCTGATCGGTACCAATGCATTTGAAGTTGTCCAGATCTGCATCACCGCACTGATCGGTATTTTCGGAGTCTCTGCCGGATTGAGTGGATTCGTTTACTGTAAAATGAATCCGGTGATCAGAGCGCTCAGTATCGTGGGCGGCCTGACATTGCTGGTTCCGGGACTTGTCACCGATGTGATCGGGCTTGTAGTCGTAGCCGCAGTAGTTCTGTATCAGAGAGAACACGGCAAACGTGCAAAAGCATAAAAAGAATAAGGTATATAATAGCGGCCGCAGGAGATCCTGCGGCTGTTTTGACGAATTTTGTCGAATGTTTACGATGGAAATTTCTTGATTCTCCGACGCAGGAGTGAGTATACTAGAAACAGCTCAAATCTTTATGTGATAATGGAGGACGGACTTTTGGAAAAGTTAAGTGTGGCAATTGCAGATGATAATGAAAGAATGGTGCAGCTGCTGGACAGCATTGTCAGCAGTGATAAGGAGCTGGAAGTAGCAGGAACAGCGGGAAACGGAGAAGATCTGATACATATCATAAAAGAAAAGGAACCGGATGTGGTGCTTCTTGATCTGATCATGCCGAAGATGGACGGGCTGACAGTGCTGGAGAAGGTGAATCATGACGGCAGTCTGAAAAAGAGACCGGCATTTATTATTATTACAGCGGTGGGGCAGGAAAAGATCACAGAGGATGCATTTGAACTGGGAGCAGATTATTATATATTGAAACCTTTTGACAATGAAATGGTTCTGAACCGGATCAGACATATCAGAAAAAATGCAGACAAAAATTACATGGCAGTCAGGAAGGTTCAGGCGTACGAAAGCAAGAATGAGTATATGGAGCGCAACCTGGAGACGGATGTGACCAATATTATTCATGAGATCGGAGTACCGGCCCACATTAAAGGATATCAGTATCTCAGGGACTCCATCATTATGACGGTAAAAGATATGGAGATGCTGAATTCCATTACAAAGATTCTCTATCCTACCATTGCAAAGAAGCATCAGACCACACCAAGCAGAGTGGAACGGGCGATCCGCCATGCCATAGAAGTGGCCTGGAGCAGAGGAAAGATGGACACGATCGATGAGTTGTTCGGTTATACGGTAAGCTGCGGAAAAGGCAAGCCTACCAATTCGGAGTTTATTGCGCTGATCGCAGACAAGGTTCGCCTGGAATACAAACTGAAATAGAGAAAGAAGGAAAAAGCGGTTCTGTGAACGGATAGTAGCCCGGACACGGAGCTGTTTTTTTAAACGTCAGATGCTGTCATTTCATGCAGAAATTGTTGCTCTTTTTCGAAAATTGGGTTATACTTATATAAATGAATGTGCAATATCACGAAATTTGGGAGGTCTGCTATGAAGAAGATATTGTTTGTGGCGTCTGAGAGCGTTCCGTTTATCAAAACAGGAGGGTTGGCAGATGTAGTGGGGTCGCTGCCAAAATATTTAAATAAAGATGAATTTGATGTCCGGGTCATGCTTCCGAAATATCTGTGCATGAAGGAAGAGTATAAGGGACAGCTGAATTATATTTCTCATTTCTACATGGATCTTGGATGGAGAAGTCAGTATGTGGGAATCCTGGAAATGGAATATGATGGGATCAAATTCTATTTTATCGATAATGAGTACTATTTCTCCGGATTTAAGCCCTATGGGAATATTTATGAGGACATTGAGAAGTTTGCATTCTTTTCAAAGGCAGCACTGTCTGCACTTCCTACCATCGGTTTTTGTCCGGACATTATCCACTGTCATGACTGGCAGACAGGTCTGATTCCCGTATTTTTAAAGGCCGGATTCCAGGAAAATGCGTTCTATCAGGGAATCAAGACGATCATGACGATCCATAATCTGAAGTTCCAGGGAATCTGGGATATGAAGACGATCAAGAATATCACAGGCCTGCCGGATTATTATTTTACTTCTGATAAGCTGGAAGCATACGGAGACGCCAATTACCTGAAAGGCGGACTGGTATATGCGGATGCCATTACAACTGTAAGTCCTACTTATGCAGAGGAGATCAAGACTCCGTTTTACGGTGAGAATCTGAATGGACTCATGTGTGCCAGAGCCCACGATCTGAGAGGAATCGTCAATGGAATCGATTATGAGGAATATAATCCTGAGACGGATCCGATGATTGTCAAGAATTATAATGCGAAGAATTTCCGCAAGGAGAAGGTGAAGAATAAGGTTGCCTTGCAGAAAGAACTGGGACTGCCCCAGAATGAAAAGACCTTTATGATCGGAATCGTATCCCGTCTGACGGATCAGAAAGGATTTGATCTGATCAATTATATGATGGAAGAAATGTGTCAGCAGGACTGGCAGATCGTGGTTCTTGGTACCGGAGAAGAGCGTTATGAGAATATGTTTCGACATTTTGCCTGGAAGTATCCGGACAAAGTTTCTGCAAATATTTTCTATTCGGAAGCTATGTCTCATAAGGTATATGCATCCTGCGATGCATTTCTGATGCCCTCGCTTTTTGAGCCCTGCGGTCTGAGTCAGCTGATGAGTCTCCGTTACGGGACACTGCCTATCGTACGTGAGACAGGCGGTCTGAAGGATACGGTCATTCCCTATAACGAATATGAAAGCACCGGCACCGGATTCAGTTTTGCAAATTACAATGCACATGAAATGTATCAGACGATTCGCTATGCACATTCTGTTTATGTGTCAAAGAGACGGGAATGGAATAAGATGGTGGATCGTGCCATGGCGGCAGACTTCTCCTGGAAGGCATCTGCCGATAAGTATGCTGAGATGTATAACTGGCTTTAATTTTATATGAATAAGAAACCTCCTTTTCTGACATAATAGAAATGTAATCTATCAGGTAACTGTTCAAGGCCGAATCACTTGCTGATGAGGCCGTAAGAACATGATTCTATCAGTCAGAAAAGGAGGTATTTTTATGTCAGAATTATCAGAACTGGATCTGCAGAACCTGCGTCACCTGATCGGCGGGTTTTCCACTACACACAGCAAAATGAATGCCTATGCTTCGCAGGCTTCCGATCCTGCGGTGAAGCAGTTTTTTCAGAAATCTGCGCAGAGCGCCATGGAGACAAAGCAGCAGCTTATGAGTTTTTTACAGTAGGAGGGAACGGAACATGGATGAAAAGACAATGGTATCAGATACCCTGACAGGTATCAACGGAGAGCTTGTGCGTTACGGAGAAATGATCTCTCAGACAGAGAATCCGGAATTAAAGCAGACATTAAAACAGATCCGAAATCAGTGTGAGATGTCTCAGGAAGAAATCTATCAGATCGCAAGAAGCAAACAGTATTATGTGCCGGCATCAAAGGCTACAGCAGAAGAAGTGGCACATGTGAGATCGGTTCTGTCTCAGGGATAGATCAGAATTTTCTTATTTATGGCACAGTCTTTACTTTTCCGGTAAACTGTGCCATACTGAAAAAAAAGAAAGAAACGGGGAAAACAGGGTGTCGAAGAGAAGAAAAAAATTGTTTGGTTTTATGCTCACACTGCTTTGCATGCTGCTTCTCTGCGGGATGACTGCCAGTGCGGGATTTCGAAAGATGAAAAATGGAAAATACCGGTATTATACTTCAAAAACATCTTATCTGAAGGGAAAAATAACGGATAAAAGCTATCAGCGCTGGACATTCTGCACGATCGGAAAGAAAGGAAGCCGATATACATATTGTTTTGACGAAAATGGCTATATGCTTACGGGATGGCAGAGACTGACCACAAAATCATCCGGAGGAAAGTGGTACTGGTATTATTTTGACCGGAACGGAAGAATGTATAAGAATCGCACGAAAAACGGTCACTATCTTCAGAAAAACGGTCAGATGCTGGTAAATGACTGGAAGAACGGGATCTATTACGGGGAAGACGGTGCAGCGGTAGAGGGATACCGGCAGGATGTGAGAAACGGTTTTGTCAGGACAAAAAAGGGAATCAAGTACCTTCAGCCGGATGGCACCTATGCAGCTAAGAAATGGGTCTGTGTGAAAGACAGTGAGGGAAAATATTACTGGTATTATTTTTACAGCAGCGGCCTGATGGCCAAGAGTAAATGGCTGGGCAATCATTTTGTGGATGAACATGGCAGGTGGATCGCAGACCGGGCTGCATAGAATTATGGAAGGACAGGAGCGGAGAAAAAATCTCCGCTCATTTTGTTTGCGCAGACGGAAGAAGGGTTTTGGCAAGAGTCATAAGGGACAGGACGCTCAGAACGGCCTGGGCTGCTGCCAGCCCCCAGAAATAGCCAGGAATGCCTGCTTTTGGGATGGCAATGAGGATGAACAGGATGCGGATCAGAATACCTGTCAGGTTATGGAGAAATACGCTGCCTGTTTTTCCCAGACCGTTTAAGATGGCAAACAGAGCCGGGGTCAAATACAGCAGGGGACAGATCCAGGCAAGGGACGTGATGAAGGAGCCGGCTGTACGGCTTTGAAACAGAAAATCTCCCGCAAAGTCTCCGAACAGCAGAAAGGAGAGCCAGCAGAAAAGCCCAAGCAGAAGGCAGCCGAAGCAGGTTCTTCGGATGGCAGACAGGATCCGTTTCAGATCCCTTGTGGCCTGAGCTTCCGAGATGACCGGAAGAAGCATGGTAGATACCGAAGAAGTCAGAGCCGTGGGAAACAGGATCAGCGGAAGTGCCATACCGGTGAGGATCCCATAGAGACTGAGAGCTTCTGAGGTATTCATGCCGGCAAGACGAAGCTGGAGGGGAATCAGGAAGGCTTCCACGCTTTGGAGCAGATTGACCAGCACCCGGTTCAGAGTCAGTGGAGTGGAAAAGGTTACAAGCTCACGAAGGTATACCATCGGGGAATGAAGCGGGGGCTGGTTCACCGGATTCCCTGATAAATGGATTGTCAGGGCAGTGGCAGAAAACAGTACAGCCATCAGTTCTTCTATGATGATTCCGCAGACTGCAATGGCCGGAGTAATGGGAATCCCCTTTTCTTTCCAGATACTGTAAAGCAGAAAGACAGAAAGAAAGCGCAGTATATGCTCCAGAATCTGGCCAATGGCCGGAATGGAGGTACATTTTCTGCCGTAGTAGTATCCGTCAATGCAGGCATGGACAGAGCCAAAGGGCACAGAAAATGCCAGAAGCTTAAGAAGCTGGGAACATCGTTCCTCTTTGATAAAAGAAACAGCCAGAATATGATGAAAACGAAACAGCAGAGAGGAAGTAACCAGGGAAAGAACCAGGGAGAGAAAAAGCCCGGACTGGAGGATCCGGAGGGCCCCTTTTCTGTCACCGGATGCGGTTTTGGCAGAGACAAACCGGGAGATCGTTGTCTGGATGCCGGATACGGTCAGACTGTAAGTGAGCGCATAGAGAGGAAATACCAGCTGGTAGATTCCCACACCCTCTGCACCGATGATTCTGGAAAGGAATATTCTATAGAAGAAGCCGATGATTCGTCCGACGACTCCGGCCAGAGTGAGGAAAAAAGCACCCCGTAAAATAACATGTTTCTGCAATACAGATTCACCCGGATGATCTTGGATTACTTTTAATATATTAAGGAGAAGGGCTTGACAGAACGAAACGGTGGTGATATATTCAAAATAATAAATCCGACAAAAACAGTCGGAATTAGAAAGGGGTATCAGAATGAAGCTTTCCACCAAGGGAAGATATGGGCTGAGAGCTCTGATCGATATGGCAGTGCACAGTGAAGAAGAAGCAGTGTCGATCAGCAGCGTATCCGCAAGACAGGGAATTTCGGAAAGTTATCTGGAGCAGCTGGTGCGCAGACTTAAGAAGGCAGGTCTGGTGACAAGCATCCGGGGCGCTCAGGGTGGTTACCGTCTGGCGAAGCCTGCTTCTGAGATCTCTGTAGGGGACATTTTAAGAGCGCTGGAAGGAAATCTGGAGGCGGTGGAATGTTCCGGTCTGAGTGAAGAACGAAATTGCGAGGATGCTGATTTCTGCGTGGCCAAATATGTCTGGCAGAGGATCAATGACAGCATTACGGAAGCGGTGGATGGGATCACTCTGGACCAGCTGATAGAAGAAAGTAAAAAAACGAAGGCAAAAGACAGCCGGACTATAAAATGTGAGAGTTGAGGTGCAGTTTATGAAAAAAATAATTTATCTGGATAATGCGGCTACCACAAAGACGGCGCCGGAAGTAGTAGAGGCGATGCTTCCTTATTTTTCGGAGTATTACGGCAATGCTTCCACTATTTATTCTCTGGGCGGAGCCAGTAAAAAGGCAATGAATGAAGCCCGTGAGAGCATTGCATCGGTTCTGGGAGCAAAGACAGAGGAGATCTATTTTACTGCAGGAGGATCCGAATCGGATAACTGGGCACTGAAGGCGACAGCAGACGCTTATGCCAACAAGGGAAATCATATTATTACATCCAGGATCGAGCATCATGCGATTCTTCATACCTGTGAATATCTGGAGAAAAAAGGATTTGAAGTGACGTATCTGGATGTGGATGAAAACGGAAAAGTAAAGCTGGATCAGCTGAAAAAAGCCATTCGTCCTACGACGATCCTGATCTCCATCATGTATGCAAATAATGAGATCGGTACCATTCAGCCGATCAAAGAGATCGGCGAGATCGCCCATGAGCATGGAATTCTGTTCCATACAGATGCAGTTCAGGCATTTGGCCAGCTTCCCATCAACGTGGATGAGTGCCATATCGATATGCTCAGTGCCAGCGGACATAAGCTGAATGGGCCCAAGGGAATCGGATTTTTGTATATCCGCAAAGGCGTGAAGATTCGCTCTTTCGTTCATGGAGGAGCACAGGAAAGAAAACGTCGTGCAGGTACAGAGAATATTCCCGGTATCGTAGGTCTTGGAGCGGCAGCTGCAAGGGCTGCGGCATCCATGGAAGAGCGTACCGCAAAAGAACGGGAACTGAGAGATTATCTGATCGACCGGATCTTAAAAGAGGTTCCCTATACAAGGCTGAATGGTGACCGGACGGATCGTCTGCCCAACAATGCCAATTTCAGTTTTCAGTTTGTAGAAGGAGAGTCCCTGCTGATCATGCTGGATATGGAAGGCATCTGCGGTTCCAGCGGTTCTGCCTGCACATCCGGATCGCTGGATCCTTCCCATGTGCTTCTGGCCATAGGTCTTCCTCATGAGATTGCGCACGGTTCTCTTCGCCTTACCTTAAGTGAGGAGACGACAAAAGAAGAACTGGATTTTGTGATCGAGACCTTGAAGAACATCGTAGAAAAGCTTCGCAGCATGTCACCTCTTTACGAAGACTTTGTCAAAAAACATCAATAATGAATAATGGAGGAAATATAGATGTACAGTGAAAAAGTAATGGATCATTTTCAGCATCCGAGAAATGTGGGAGAAATTGAGAACGCAAGCGGTGTAGGAACTGTGGGAAACGCAAAATGCGGTGATATCATGAGAATGTATCTGGATATTGATGACAACGGAATTATCCAGGATGTAAAGTTTAAGACCTTTGGATGCGGCGCAGCTGTTGCAACCAGCAGTATGGCTACAGAACTGGTAAAAGGAAAGACCATTCAGGAAGCGATGGAAGTAACGAATAAGGCAGTGATGGAAGCACTGGACGGACTTCCCCCAGTAAAGGTGCACTGTTCTCTTCTGGCAGAGGAAGCTATTCATGCGGCTCTCTGGGATTACGCGGAGAAACACGGAATCAAGATCGAAGGTCTGGAAAAACCGAAGTCCGATATCCATGAAGGGGAAGAAGAGGAAGAAGAGGAATATTGATCGGCATGAAAAAAAAGGTCGTCGTGGGAATGTCCGGAGGAGTGGATTCTTCTGTGGCAGCATATCTTCTGAAGGAACAAGGATATGATGTGATCGGAGTTACCATGCAGATCTGGCAGGACGAGGAGGAAGAGCGGCAGCAGGAAAATGGCGGCTGCTGCGGCCTCAGCGCTGTGGAGGATGCAAGGAGGGTAGCGCAGGACCTGGATATTCCTTATTATGTGATGAATTTTAAGGCAGAATTCAAAGACAGAGTCATGGATTATTTTGCAGAGGAATATCTTCAGGGCCGGACTCCCAATCCATGTATCGCCTGCAACCGGTATGTAAAATGGGAATCTCTTTTAAGACGGAGCCTAAAGATCGGAGCAGATTATATTGCCACCGGGCATTATGCCAGGATCCGGCAGCTGGCCGACGGAAGGTATACCATCTGCAATTCGGTTACCGCAGCAAAAGATCAGACGTATGCACTGTATAATCTGACTCAGGAGCAGCTTTCCCATACGCTGATGCCCGTAGGCGAGTATACAAAAGATGAGATTCGGAAAATTGCGGCAAAGGCGGGCTTTCGGATCGCTAATAAGCCGGACAGTCAGGAAATCTGTTTTGTGCCGGACGGTGATTACGCTTCCTTTATCGAGGAGTATACCGGAAAGCATCTTCCCAAAGGAAATTTTGTGACCAGGGATGGACAGATTCTTGGGGAACACCGGGGAATCATTCATTACACCATTGGGCAGCGCAGAGGATTGAATCTGCCAATGGGACACAGGGTATTTGTGACCGGTATCCGGCCGGATACCAATGAGGTGATAGTGGGTGAGAATGAAGAATTGTTTCAGCGTGTGGTTCGGGCGAACAGGCTGAATTTTATGTCTGTGCCGTCAATCAGCGGAGAAAAAAAAGTAACGGCAAAGATCCGTTACAATCACCGGGGGGCAGAAGCTGCAGTTCGTATGGTCGGAGAGGATCTTCTGGAATGCGTATTTGAAGAACCTCAAAGAGCAGCAACGCCTGGACAGGCATTGGTGATGTATGACGGAGAAAATGTATTAGGCGGAGGTACGATCCTTTAGTGGATCGACCTCCGCTTATTTACTCTTCCAGTTTTCGGCAGATCGGTTTTCTCTGCTCAAAAGTAAAATAGTATCGGAATCCAAGGGAAGACAGACGCTGCATCAGATCCGGAAAAGCATAGGCAATGTGCCCGGGGCAGTGACCGTCAGAACCGATGGTGATTTTCTCGCCTCCCAGTTCCCGGTAACGCTTCAGAACAGATTCCTGTGGATTTGGGTGTCCCAGACCGTATTTCAGTCCGGCAGAGTTTACCTCCAGACACTTGTCCTGTTCGATCAGCCAGGTAAGGATCGGATCAATACAGGAGGCATAGGCCTCATAGGAGTATTCGCTGTGTGCATCCGGAGCATAACGTACGATATAGTCCAGATGACCCAGCGTATCATAGCTTTTCATTTTTTTCAGATTTTCAAGAAGCTCTGTAAAATATTCTTCGATCCCTTCCCTGGAAGAACGGGTCTGCCAGTATTCTGGATAATAGGGATCCACTCTGTCAACCAGATGCTGAGAAGCAATGACGAAATCAAAAGGAAAACGACTGACGTAGGTCTCGTAGTAATCAGCCAGATGACTCTGCATTCCAAGCTCCACACCCAGCAGGATCCTGATATGGGAACCGTAAGCGGACCGCAGGGTATTTACTCTCTCGTAATAGGAGCAGATGTCCAGGGAAAAGTTTCCGAATCTGGGCGGAAAGTCCTGATCAAAATGTTCCGTAAAACAGATGGTATTAAGACCAAGGTAAATGGCATGCTGTACCATGTCTGTCATAGGGGTATCACTGTCACCTGAAAAGTCAGTATGTAAATGAAAATCTGCTTTCATAGAAGCCTCCCTGTTGTTTTCTTAAAGTTCAGGATCCTGAATTCAAGAATGCCGCCGAAGAAGTGGAAGTCTCCCCGACTGAGATGAAGGATCCGTTCTTGTTAAAATACATAATATAGGAAAAGAAACAGCATGTCAAATGTACATATCCGTAAAATCATGGAAAATAATGAAAAATACTCTTGAATTTTGCAGGCAAATTGGGTAGAATAACATACAGGTTGATGTTTCTTTAACAAACAAAATAGAAACGGATACAGAGCTGTGAGAAAACGCAGCGAAATTATTAAATTCTTAGGAGGAATTACGATTATGGCAGTAAAAGTAGCAATCAATGGATTTGGCCGTATTGGTCGTCTGGCATTCAGACAGATGTTTGGTGCTGAAGGTTATGAAGTAGTAGCAATCAACGATTTAACAAGCCCGAAGATGCTGGCTCATCTGTTAAAATATGACTCTTCTCAGGGTAAATACGAACTGGCTGACAAAGTAGAAGCTGGTGAAGATTCTATCACAGTTGATGGCAAAGAAATCAAGATCTACGCAAAAGCTGATGCATCCGAACTTCCGTGGGGCGAAATTGGTGTTGACGTTGTTCTGGAGTGTACAGGATTCTATACATCCAAAGCAAAAGCAGAAGCTCACATCAAAGCAGGCGCTCGTAAAGTTGTTATCTCTGCTCCGGCTGGAAATGACCTTCCGACAATCGTATACAATGTTAACCATACAACATTGAAAGCTGAAGATACTGTTATTTCTGCAGCTTCCTGTACAACAAACTGCCTGGCTCCGATGGCAAAAGCTCTGAACGACTATATGCCGATCCAGTCTGGTATCATGTGCACAATCCATGCTTACACAGGTGATCAGATGATCCTCGATGGTCCGCAGAGAAAAGGCGATCTGAGAAGAAGCCGTGCAGGCGCTGTAAATATCGTTCCGAACAGCACAGGTGCTGCAAAAGCAATCGGTCTGGTTATTCCGGAACTGAACGGCAAACTGATCGGTGCTGCTCAGCGTGTACCGACCCCGACAGGATCTACCACAATCCTGAACGCAGTTGTTAAGGGACAGGCTACTGTAGAAGGAATCAACGCAGCTATGAAAGCAGCAGCTACAGAATCCTTCGGATACAACACAGATGAGATCGTATCCAGCGATATCGTTGGTATGAGATTCGGTTCTCTGTTCGATGCTACTCAGACAATGGTAGTTAATCTGGAAGATGGAACATCTCAGGTACAGGTTGTTTCATGGTATGACAATGAAAACAGCTATGTAAGCCAGATGGTTCGTACAATCAAATACTTCAGCGAGTTAGCTTAATTCATAAGTATTTAAAGACCTGTCAGGGGTCCGGTCTTTGGACCGGATCCCTGTTTTATAGCTAGGAGGCAAAAAAATGGGATTAAATAAGAAAACAGTTGATGATTTCAACGCAAAGGGAAGACGCGTTCTGGTAAGATGTGACTTTAACGTTCCCCTGATCGATGGACAGATCACAGACGAAACACGTATCGTAGCAGCTCTTCCGACTATTCAGAAGCTGATCAATGATGGAGCAAAAGTAATCCTCTGCTCACATCTCGGAAAAGTAAAAAATGGCCCGAACGAAGGCGAATCTCTTGCACCGGTAGCAGCAAGGCTTTCTGAAAAGCTTGGCAAACCGGTAAACTTCGTGGCAGACTACAATGTTACAGGAGAAGCAGCTACAGCAGCAGTTGCTGCAATGAACGAAGGTGATGTAGTTCTTCTGCAGAATACACGTTTCCGTGGAAAAGAAGAAACAAAGAACGGCGAAGAGTTCTCTAAAGAACTGGCTGATCTTGCAGATGATTATGTATGTGATGCGTTTGGTTCTTCCCACAGAGCACATGCATCTGTTGCCGGCGTTACAAAATACATTTCTGAAAAAGGCGGCGTGAACGCAGTTGGCTATCTTATGCAGAAAGAGATCAATTTCCTTGGAAATGCAGTAGAGAATCCGGTTCGTCCCTTTGTAGCAATTCTTGGCGGATCCAAAGTTTCTACAAAGATCTCTGTAATCAACAACCTTCTTGAAAAAGTAGATACCCTCATCATTGGCGGTGGTATGGCTTATACCTTCTTCAAAGCACAGGGTAAAGAGATCGGAACTTCACTGGTAGAGGAAGATTATCTGGATTATGCAAAAGAAATGATCGAAAAAGCAGAAAAGCTTGGAAAGAAATTCCTGCTTCCGATCGATACCGTGACAGCAAAAGCATTCCCGAACCCTATCGATGCTGAGATTGAAACACTGGTTGTAGATTCTGATAAGATTCCGGCAGACAGCATGGGTCTTGATATCGGACCTAAGACAGCTGCAATGTATGCAGAAGCTGTAAAAGATGCTAAGACAGTTGTATGGAATGGACCGATGGGTGTATTCGAAAACCCGACACTTGCTGTAGGAACAAAAGCAGTAGCAGCAGCACTTGCTGAGACTGATGCAATCACCATTATCGGCGGCGGCGACTCTGCAGCGGCAGTAAATCAGCTTGGATACGGCGATAAGATGAGCCACATTTCCACAGGCGGCGGAGCTTCTCTGGAATTCCTTGAAGGAAAAGAACTTCCGGGTGTAGCTGCAGCAGATGATAAATAAATCATTCATATATTGAAAATAAGGAGAAAAAACAATGGCAAGAAGAAAAATTATTGCTGGCAACTGGAAAATGAATATGACTCCGAGCCAGGCAGTTGAATTGGTAAATACACTGAAAGATCTGGTAGTAAATCCGGATGTTGATGTAGTATATTGTGTACCGGCTATCGATATCATTCCGGTAGTAGAAGCTGTAAAAGGTACTGATGTAGCTGTTGGCGCTGAAAACTTCTACATTGAAGACAAGGGAGCATACACAGGAGAGATCTCTGCTCCGATGCTTCTGGATGCAGGCGTAAAATATGTAATTATCGGACATTCAGAACGTCGTGATTACTTCAAAGAAGATGACGCTCTGCTGAACAAGAAAGTTCTCAAGGCATTTGCTTCCGGTCTTACACCGATCCTTTGCTGTGGAGAGTCTCTTGAACTTCGTGAAAGAAACGCATACAAAGACTGGATCAATCTTCAGATCAAAGCTGACCTGGAAGGTGTAACAGCAGATCAGGTTAAGACTATGGTAATCGCTTATGAACCGATCTGGGCTATCGGAACAGGTAAAACAGCTACTGCTGATCAGGCACAGGAAGTATGTGCTATGATCCGTAACACCATTGCGGAGATGTACGATGAAGCTACTGCAGAGGCAGTTCGCATTCAGTACGGCGGATCTATGAATGCAGGCAACGCTGCTGAACTGCTTTCCAAACCGGACATTGATGGTGGTCTGATCGGCGGTGCCGCTCTGAAACCGGATTTCGGAAAGATCGTAAATTACAACAAATAATAATATTTACAAAAGGAATTCTGCAAAGCAGGATTCCTTTTTTTCTCTATTTATAGTATGCTATAGAAAAAGAGAAAAGGAGATTTTCATAATGGATATTCGTTATTCAGCAAACCAGAAGGATATGAAGCGCTACACCACAGAGGAGCTTAGAAATGAGTTCCTGATCACGGATCTCTATGCTGCAGATGAAGTGAAAGCGGTCTATTCTCATGTGGACAGAATGGTTACCATGGGATGTATGCCGGTAAAGGAGCAGGTTTCCATCGAAAAAGGCATTGACTGCTGGAAAACTTTTGGCACCCATTATCTTCTGGAGAGAAGAGAGATCGGTATTTTTAATATCGGAGGAGACGGAACCATCACAGTGGATGGAACAGAGTATAAGCTGGGCTATAAAGACTGTCTGTACATCACAATGGGTGCAAAGGAAGTTCTGTTTGCAAGCAGCAGTCCGGAAAAACCTGCAAAGTTCTATATGGTTTCCGCACCGGCACACACATCCTATGAGACGAAGCTGATCACTATTGCAGAGGCTAAAAAAAGACCCTTAGGAGATCAGGCATCCTCCAATAAGAGAGTGATCAATCAGTTTATTCATCCGGATGTACTGAAGACATGTCAGCTCTGCATGGGAATGACAGCGTTGGAAGAGGGAAGTGTATGGAACAGCATGCCCTGCCATACTCACGAGAGAAGAATGGAGATCTATACATATTTTGAGATTCCCGAGGATCAGGTCGTGATGCATTTTATGGGTGAACCCACAGAGACAAGACATCTGGTGATGAAAAATGAGGAGGCAGTGATCAGCCCGTCCTGGAGCATTCACTGCGGAGCCGGAACCTCCAGCTATACCTTTATCTGGGCAATGGGCGGAGAGAATCAGGCTTTTGATGATATGGATAACCTGAAACCCACTGAGTTAAGATAGTGTAAAAAACCAAATGATACTTGTATTTCCGGGCAAAATATGATACCTTTAGAAAAGATGAATAGATAGCAGCCGGTGCTGATATAGCAGTATATCAGGTAAAAGGGAAACAGGTGTGAATCCTGTACGATCTCGTCACTGTAAGCAGAGAGTACATTTCGAAAGCTCCTCGGAGCGATCCACTGGGAAACCGGGAAGGAAGAAATGTATGATGACCTGTAAGTCAGGAAACCTGCCTGTTGTTGGTACAGGGGCTAAAAAGCTCCGGATCACGAGTAATTGGTTGTACCGGTAAAAAGATTTTGGAAATGATACGCGGACCTTTTACCTGTTGGTAGAAGGTCTTTTGCGATTATGGGAGAAGCGTATGGGCAGCGGTCTGGAAGACTATTATATCATTAAGGATGGAAAGAAACTCCGGTATGGTTATACCACGGGTTCCTGTGCGGCAGGAGCGGCAGGAGCGGCAGCAGCCATGCTTTTCTCAGGACAGAGGATGGAACAGATCGATCTTCTGACTCCGAAGGGAATCCTTCTGCATCTGGAGATCCAGGACATCACCATGAAGAACAATGAAGTGAGCTGTGCCGTCAGAAAGGATGGGGGAGACGATCCGGATGCCACCCATGGATTGCTCATCTATGCCGCAGTCCGGCTGGAACAGACACCTGGGATCCGCATTGAGGGAGGAGAAGGCGTAGGCAGGGTGACCAGAAAAGGACTGGAACAGCCGGTGGGAGAAGCTGCCATCAATCAGGTGCCGAGAATCATGATCCGGGAGGCAGTGCAGAAATATGCAGATCTGTATGAATATGATGGCGGGCTTTCTGTGATCATATCTATTCCGGGAGGGCAGGAAATTGCACAGAAGACCTTCAATCCCCGTCTTGGAATCGAGGGTGGATTGTCTGTTCTGGGGACAAGCGGGATCGTGGTTCCCATGAGTGAGGAAGCACTGATCGCCAGTATCCGCACGGAGATGCGGATGCGAAAAGAAAACGGGAGTCAGTATCTTTTGATCACTCCCGGAAACTACGGGCAGGCATTTGCCGGGAAGTACCCGGATGTAGATGTCTCTTCTTCCGTGAAATGCAGTAATTATGTGGGAGAGACCCTGGATATTGCAGTGAATCTGGAACTTAGCGGGATTCTCTTTATCGCCCATATCGGCAAGTTTATCAAAGTGTCCGGGGGGATCATGAATACCCATTCCCGGAGTGCAGATTCCAGGGCAGAGCTGATGGCGGCAGCCGCCATTCGATCCGGAGCGGATCTGGATACGGCAAAGCGGATCCTGGATTCGATCACTACGGAGGAAGCATTGGTAATACTAAAAGAAACAGGGCTTTTAAAGCAGGCGATGGAAGATATCATAAAACGGATCCGGTTTTATCTGCAGCATCGCTGCCGTGGAGCTATACAAACAGAAGTCATTCTATTTTCCAATGAGCAGGGCTTGCTCGGCCAGACTGACGGAGCAGAAGAAATGTTGGAAAGATTCAGAAAAAAAGGAGAGCAGTCATGATACATTTTGTAGGAGCAGGTTCCGGAGCACCGGATCTGATCACCGTTCGCGGGAAAAAATATCTGGAGGAAGCAGATGTGGTGATCTATGCCGGATCACTGGTGAATCCGCAGCTTCTGGAGTATACAAAAGATGTGTGTACCATTCATAACAGCGCAAAAATGACACTGGAAGAAGTGATCCATGTGATGGAAAAGGCCGAGGCAGAAAACAAGACGACGGTTCGGCTTCATACAGGGGATCCCTGTATTTACGGTGCCATTCGGGAACAGATGGATATTCTGGATGCAAGAGGCATTGCTTATGATTACTGTCCGGGTGTCAGTGCATTCTGCGGGGCCGCCAGTGCACTGAACCTGGAATACACACTGCCGGAGATCTCCCAGAGTGTGATCATTACCAGAATGGAAGGAAGGACTCCGGTGCCGGAAAAAGAGAGTATTCAGTCCTTTGCGGCTCATCAGGCAACCATGGTGATCTTTTTGAGTACGGGAATGCTGGAAGAACTGAGCAGACGGCTGATCGAGGGCGGATATAGTTATGATACACCGGCAGCCATTGTCTATAAAGCCACCTGGGAGGACGAAAAGAAATTTATCTGTACGGTGGGAACTCTGGCACAGACAGCAAAGGAGAATCAGATCACCAAGACGGCACTGATGATCATTGGGGATGTGGTAGCTGCCACCGGATATGACAGATCCAAATTGTATGATCCGGGATTTACTACGGAATTTCGTAAGGCATCCCGGTAAGAGGGTGAAGAAAAAAGATGAAGATTTCCATGTTGTGTTTTAGTCCCGCAGGGCAGATGACAGGAAAGCGTCTGAAAGAGGGACTGGAAAAGAGAGGACATCAGGTGCAGCTTTTTTCCAGGAGCCGCTATCTTGCGGATTCTATCGAGGAAAACCATACAGAATGGACAGGAAAACAGTTTCAGGAAACGGATGCGCTGATCTATATCGGGGCCTGCGGCATTGCCGTACGCAGCATTGCTCCCTTTCTTGTGAGTAAAAAGACAGATCCGGCAGTGCTGGTGACGGATGAATGCGGAAACTATGTCATTTCTCTTCTCTCAGGTCATCTGGGGGGAGCCAATGAACTGACAGAGGAGGCAGCAGAGGTGCTTCACGGCATTCCTGTGATCACCACAGCCACAGATCTTCACGGAACATTTGCGGTGGATGTCTTTGCAAAAAAGAATGATTGTGCCATCTATCCCATGACTGCAGCGAAAGAAGTTTCGGCTGCCTTATTGGCGAAGGAGAGAGTGGGCTTTTACAGTGAATTTCCCTGGGAGGGAAACCTTCCTGCAGGGTTGGAACTCTGGGATAAAGAAAAAGAAGCAGAAAGGCCAAGAGTGGGGATCGCAGTGAGCATCCATTCAGAGGCAGATCCCTTTGAGGTGACCGTTCATGTGGTTCCACATGTGGTGGCTCTGGGAATGGGATGCAGGAGAGGAAAGGAAGAAAAGGAGATCCGCACAGCAGCAGAAAACTGTCTGAAAGAGTGCGGGATCAGCAGACAGGCATTGGAGACGCTGACATCCATAGATCTGAAAAAGGAAGAAAAGGGACTGGTGTCACTGGCAGAGGACTGGAAGATCCCCTTTGTCACGTTTTCGGAGGAAGAATTAAAAATGGTGCCCGGAGCATTTACGGCATCGGAATTTGTGAGAAACATAACGGGAGTGGAGAATGTCTGTGAAAGAAGTGCCGTACTGGCCAGCGGACATGGAACTCTGATACAGAAAAAGATCAGTACAGAGGGCGTGACCGCCGCACTGGCTGTCAGAGACAGGAGGATATGCTTTGAGTAAAATATATGTGATCGGGATCGGCCCCGGAAATTATGAACAGATGACAGGAAGAGCCATTCAGGCTATGAAAAACAGTGATGTGATCATTGGGTATACGGTGTATGTGGATCTGGTGAAAGAACATTTTCCGGATAAGGAATTTATGACCACACCGATGAAAAAAGAGGTGGATCGCTGTGTTCTGGCTTTTGAAGAAGCGAAGAAGGGAAAAACAGTATCCATGATCTGCAGCGGTGACGCAGGAGTGTACGGAATGTCCGGCCTGATGTATGAGGTGGGAGAACGTTACGAAGATGTGGACCTGGAGATCATTCCGGGTGTGACGGCTGCCACGGGAGGTGCTGCCGTGCTGGGAGCACCTCTGATCCATGATTTCTGCCTGATCAGTTTAAGCGATCTTTTGACTCCCTGGGAGAAGATCGAAGCCAGACTTCTTGGAGCATCCCAGGCAGACTTTGTGATCTGTCTTTATAATCCGTCCAGCAAAAAACGCCATGATTATCTTCAGAAGGCCTGTGATCTGATGATGCAGTACAAGGCACCGGAGACTGTCTGCGGAATCGTAACCAATATCGGAAGAGAAGGTGAAGCTGCCCGGGTTCTGACTTTACATGAGCTGAAGGATACACAGGTGGATATGTTTACAACCGTATTTATCGGCAATTCCCAGACCAGGGAGATCAACGGAAAAATGGTGACGCCCAGAGGATATAGAAATGTATAAAGTTATTGTATTTGCGGGAACGACAGAGGGAAATCAGATCAGCACCTTTCTTGCCTCCCACGGTGTATCGGTCTGCGCCTGTGTTGCAACGGAATATGGAAGCAGATCCCTTGATGAAGGAGAATATCTTCATGTCACTGCCGGCAGGCTGGATCCCGGCGAAATGGCAGAACTTTTCCGACAGGAGGAACCGGAACTGGTGCTGGATGCCACTCATCCATATGCGGCTGTGGTGACAGAGAATATCCGTAAGGCATGTGAGATGACAGAGATGGAGTATGTCCGGGTGCTGAGAGAAGAGGGAACCGGAAAGGGACCAAACGTTTATGTGGAGAGCATCGGGGAGGCGGTATCTTACCTTGCCGGCACGACAGGAAATATTTTGCTGACCACAGGAAGTAAGGAGCTTGCCGGCTTCACGGCATTGCCGGACTATCAGAACAGAATCTATGCGAGAGTACTGTCTCTGACTTCTGTATTGGAAACCTGCAGGGAACTTGGACTGGAAGGAAAACACCTGATCGGCATGCAGGGGCCGTTTTCACGGGAACTCAATGCTGCTATGCTGCGGCAGTATCACTGCGCATATCTTGTCACAAAAGATACGGGAAATGCAGGAGGTTTTCGGGAAAAGATGGAAGCTGCCGAAGAATGCGGTGTGACGGCAGTCATTATAGGAAGACCCTTAAAGGAAAACGGACTGAGTGTGCGGGAGTGCAGGAAACTGCTTGCAGATCGGTTTGGATTTTCCATCCGGCCGGAAGTGTCGCTTCTGGGAATCGGCATGGGAAGCCCGGAGAATCTGACGGTGGAAGGAAAGAAGGTGCTGGAAAAGTCAGAACTTCTGATCGGTGCGCGAAGGATCGTGGATGCCGTGCGTCTGCCGGGGCAGGAAGTGTATTATGAATATCGAAGTGAGGAGATCGTTTCTTATGTCCAAAATCACCCTGAGTATGAGAATATTACAGTGGTGCTTTCCGGGGATGTGGGATTCTACAGCGGAGCGAAAAAGCTTCTTCCGCTTCTGGGAGCAGAGACCAGGGTCATCTGCGGAATCTCATCGGTCGTGTATTTTATGTCCAGGATCGGCCTGTCCTGGGATGATGCTAAAATCGTCAGCGCCCATGGAAGGGAATGCAATCTGGTGTCTCTCATAGAGCACAACTCCAAAGTGTTTGCCATTCTCGGAACTTCAGACGGAGTATCAGATCTTTCGAAAAAGCTGGTGGAGTATGGAATGGGTTCAGTTATCCTGTGGGTAGGAGAGCGGCTTTCCTGTGAAGAGGAGAAAATCTTTCAGAAAGAAGCACGGGAACTGACGGATTACGAGGGAGATCCTCTGAGTGTGGTCTGTGCCTGCAATCCGGATGCGCTGCCGGAAGATGCCACCCATGGTAAAAATGATGAGGAGTTTATCCGGGGAAAGGCGCCCATGACAAAGGAAGAAGTGCGAGCTGTTTCTCTGGCAAAGCTTCGTCTGAATCCGGACTCCGTCTGCTATGATGTAGGAGCAGGAACCGGTTCTGTGTCGATCGAAATGGCACTTCGCACCTGTCAGGGCAAGGTGTATGCCATTGAAAAGAAAGAAGAGGCTGTGGAACTGATCCTGGAAAACAGGAAAAAATTCAGGACAGACAATCTGGAAGTGATCCATGGAGAAGCACCGGAGGCGATGAAAAATCTGCCGGCTCCGACCCATGCTTTTGTGGGAGGCTCTTCCGGAAATCTGAAAGAGATCATTTCCATGCTTCTGGAAAAAAACAGAAATGTACGGATCGTCATCAATTGTATTACCCTGGAGACGATTTCAGAAGCGCTTCATATCTTAAAAGAATTTGGCTTTACATCCAGGGAGATCGTTCAGATGAGTGTATCACGGGCGAAGGAGCTGGGCAGTTATCATCTGATGATGGGAGAAAACCCGATCTATATCATTACCTGTCAGTATCCGGCAGGAGCGTGAGAAATCACAGAACAATCGACAAGGAGGAACACCGGAAGTGAGAATTCCAAGAGTGTTACTGGCAGCAGGAGCAAGCGGCAGCGGAAAAACACTGATTACCTGCGGCATTTTACAGGCCCTGATCCAGAGGGGAAAAAAAGTGGCTTCGTTTAAATGCGGCCCGGATTATATCGATCCCATGTTTCACAGTCGTGTGCTTCAGACTCCGTCCGCCAATCTGGATCCTTTTTTTGCTTCCGAAGAGGTAGTGAGGGAGCTTCTGAAGGAAAATTCGGCAGGCTGTGATATGGCTGTCATGGAAGGGGTCATGGGGTATTATGACGGTGTGGCAGGAACCACTTTGAAGGCCAGTGCCTATGATCTTGCCAGGATCACGGATACTCCGGTGATCCTGATCGTGAACAGCAAGGGAATGAGTCTGTCTCTGGCAGCCTATATCAAGGGGTTCCTCACCTATCAGGAGGACAGCAGGATCCGGGGCGTGATCTTTAACCAGATGTCACCCATGATCTATCCCAGGATGAAGAAAAAGATCGAAGAAGAACTGGGAGTGAAGGTACTGGGGTATGTGCCCCGGGTAGATGAGTGTGTGATCGAAAGCCGTCATCTGGGGCTGGTGCTTCCGGATGAGATACGGGATCTTCGGGAACGCCTGAAGAAGCTGGCACAGGTGCTGGAGGGGACTCTGGATCTGGATGGAATCATGAAGCTGGCAGAAGAGGCGCCGGAGCTTCACAACGGATCTGAGCTTTGGAAGCTGCATCCTTCCTTTGGATTTTGCCTGTCAGAACCGGTTCGAATCGGTGTGGCAAAAGATGAGGCATTCTGCTTTTTTTATAAAGACAATTTCCGGCTTCTTGAGAAAATGGGAGCGGAGCTTGTTCCTTTTTCCCCGATCCATGACAGTCATCTGCCGGAAAAGCTGGACGGGATCCTTCTGTACGGGGGATATCCGGAGCTTTATGCCAGGGAGCTTGGGGAAAACATCTCTATGAAGGAAGAGATCCGAAGCGTCTGTGTCCGGGGGATGCCCTGTATGGCAGAGTGCGGAGGGTTTCTGTATCTTCATGAGGAACTGGAGGATATGAGTGGAAACAGTTACCCCATGGCCGGAGTGATCAGGGGAAAATCCTGGAGGACTTTGAAACTGAACCGGTTTGGTTATATCACACTGACAGTCAATGATAAAGAAGCGGACTTTTTTGGAAAGATTCCGGCTCATGAGTTTCATTATTTCGAGTCGGATAACTGTGGATCTGATTTTCATGCTGCAAAACCGGAGAGCAGCAGAGGCTGGGACTGCATTCACCTGGAAGAGAAGATGCTGGCCGGGTTCCCCCATTTTTACTATTATGGAAACCCGGCGGTTCCGGAGTGGTTTTTGAAAAAATGTCTGGAATATAAAAAGGAACGTCACTAACATGAAGAAACACATACATGGCGGAAACGTCTATCAATATCAGAACTGTATCGATTTTTCGGCAAACTGCAATCCGCTTGGGACTCCGGAGGGGGTGAAGGCTGCGATTGCGGCAAGCCTTGATCATCTGGCGGATTATCCCAGGGTAGGCTGCGCTCCTCTAAAGGCAGCAATTGCAAACCGGGAGCAGATGCAGGCGGAGCAGATCATCTGTGGAAACGGAGCGGCAGAGCTGATCTTTTCCCTCTGTCATGCCAAAAAGCCGAAAAAAGCCCTGGTGGCAGCCCCCACATTTGCCGAGTATGAACAGGCACTGGACAGTGTGGACTGTGAAGTGGAACATTTTTTTTTGAAGGAAGAGGAAGATTTTCGGATAACTGAGCGGATCCTTAAAAATCTCCTGCCGGGTCTTGATCTGGTTTTTCTCTGCAATCCCAATAATCCCACCGGATTATTGATCGACCGGGAGCTGCTGACACAGATCCTGGAAAAATGTACGGAGCTTGGCATCTTTCTTGTAGTAGATGAGTGCTTTCTGGATTTTGTAGAGTGTCCCGAGGAGCATACGTTAAAGGGGATGCTGGAAGATCATCGGAATCTGTTTCTGCTGAAAGCATTTACCAAGCGCTACGCCATGGCGGGAGTACGGCTGGGATATGGACTGTGCTCGGACGAGAGACTTCTTAAGCGAATGGAGCAGATGACCCAGCCCTGGAATGTTTCTACCATGGCTCAGGAAGCCGGAATGGCAGCCCTGAAGGAAACGGAATATGTGAAAGAGGGAAGGAATCTGGTGTTTCGGGAACGGGAGTTTCTGAAAGAAAAGATGAAGGAACTGGGACTTTTCTGTTTCCCTTCCCAGGCCAATTATCTGTTTTTCAAGGGACCGAAGCAGCTTTTTGAAGCCTGCGTCTCCCGGGGAATCCTGATCCGGGACTGCAGCAACTATCCGGGCCTTGGAGAAGGCTATTACCGGATCGCAGTAAAGAAACATGAGGCAAATGAAAAACTGATCTGTGTGCTTCAGGAGGTACTGAAAGAAGAGTCTTTGTAAGAAAAAAAGGACAGGTGAAAGAGATGGCAAAAGCGATTATGATACAGGGAACCATGTCCAATGCGGGAAAGAGCCTGATCGCAGCAGGACTGTGCAGGATTTTCAGGCAGGATGGATATCGGGTAGCTCCCTTTAAATCACAGAATATGGCTTTGAATTCTTTTATTACAAAAGAGGGGCTGGAAATGGGACGGGCCCAGGTCATGCAGGCGGAGGCGGCGGGAATCGCACCCTCTGTACTGATGAATCCCATCCTTTTAAAACCCACCAACGACTGCGGTTCCCAGGTCATTGTCAATGGAGAGGTGCTTGGAAATATGAGCGCCAGGGATTATTTCCGGTATAAGAAGAATCTGATTCCGGATATCAGAAAGGCCTATGATACCCTGGACAGGGAATACGATATCATCGTGATCGAGGGGGCAGGAAGCCCGGCGGAGATCAACCTGAAGGAAGAAGACATCGTCAATATGGGAATGGCAAAAATGGCCAAAGCGCCGGTCCTTCTTGTGGGAGATATTGACCGGGGAGGAGTGTTTGCCCAGCTGATCGGAACCGTGGAGCTGCTGGAAACGGATGAGCGGGACCTGGTAAAGGGACTGATCATTAACAAATTCCGGGGAGATAAGACGATCCTGGATCCGGGAGTAAAGATGCTGGAGGAGCGAAGCGGGATCCCTGTGGTGGGAGTGGCTCCCTATCTTCAGATCCAGGTGGAGGATGAGGACAGCTTAAGTCAGCGTCTGGAGGGCACCGCAGGGCCGGGAATTCTGGATATTGCAGTGATCCGGCTTCCGAGAATCTCCAATTTTACGGATTTTAATCCGCTGGAAAGCATCGATGGAGTTTCTCTTCGTTATGTAAGCAGACCTTTGGATCTGAAAGATCCGGATCTGATCCTGCTTCCGGGAACGAAGAATACCATGGGAGATCTTCTGTGGATGCGGGAGAGCGGCATGGAGGCAGCAGTACTGAAGGAAGCGGCAAAAGGAAAGCTGATCTTCGGGATCTGCGGAGGTTATCAGATGCTGGGAGAGCTTTTAAGTGATCCGGACGGAGTGGAAAACGGGGGCACCATGCGGGGAATGGGGCTTCTTCCCATGGAAACGGTGTTCGCACGGCAAAAGACCAGGACACGGGTCAGCGGACGTTTTACCGGAACAGAAGGGGAATGGAAGTCTCTGGAAGGAGCAGCCGTTGAAGGATATGAGATTCACATGGGAGAGACCGTTTTAAGAGAGGGGGCAGTTCCTGCTTCCCGGATCCGGGATGATGTCACCGGCGCAGAAAAAGAAGACGGTGCTATGATGGACCGGATTTGCGGAACCTATGTCCATGGCGTTTTTGACCGCAGAGAGGTTGTGGAGGCTGTTCTGAAACTGATGGGACGAAGAAAAGGCGTGGATGTCAGTCAGATGAAGGGCGTGGATTTTGCTTCATTTAAAGAAACGCAGTACGATCTTCTGGCAGAAGGCCTTCGAAAACATTTGGATATGAAGAAAATTTATGAGATCCTGGAACAGGGGGTATAGGCATGAAGTTGGAAAAAGTAAGACCCATGGAAATTGAGACGAGGAGTTTTGAAATCATTACGGAAGAGCTGGGGGATACGCCTCTGGTTCCGGGAACGGAGCTGATCGTAAAACGATGCATTCATACCAGTGCGGATTTTGATTACGCAAAAAATCTCTGTTTTTCTGAGAAAGCTGTGGATCAGGCACTTCAGGCGATCAGGGAAGGAGCCTGCATTGTGACAGATACTCAGATGGCGAAGGCGGGGATCAATAAGCGTGCACTTGCCCGTTACGGCGGAGAGGTATTCTGCTTTATGTCAGATGAGGATGTGATGGCAGAGGCAAAGAAAAACGGAACCACCAGAGCGGTGGCCAGTATGGATAAGGCAGCAGCGATGGAGAAAAAACTGATCTTTGCCATCGGAAACGCTCCGACCGCACTGATTCGCCTTTATGAGCTGATTCGGGAGAATAAGATCAGACCGGAGCTGATCATCGGTGTTCCGGTGGGATTTGTCAATGTGGTCCAGTCAAAGGAGCTGATCATGGAGGCAGGGGTTCCGTATATCGTGGCAAAAGGAAGGAAGGGCGGAAGCAATATCGCAGCCTGTATCTGCAACGCACTGCTTTATATGCTGAATAATGACAGAGGAATCTGAGTAAGATACGATTGACAACTGATTCGAAATTCTTTATAGTATATTTAGGAGATTTTAACAAAAACTTCAATATAATCAAAAGGATGGGTGTACAATATGTATATGGATGATTACAAACGCTGGGTGGAAGCAGAGCTGGAAGACGGGGAATTAACGGCAGAGCTTCAATCCATTGCAGGAAATGAGGAAGAGATAAAGGATCGTTTTGCTGTTTCCCTGAAATTTGGTACAGCCGGTCTTCGCGGTGTTCTCGGAGCAGGTTCCAACCGGATGAATATTTATGTGGTACGCCAGGCTACTCAGGGACTGGCAAACTGGGTAAAGACTCAGGGCGGAAATCAGCTGGTAGCGATCAGCTATGACAGCCGTATCAACAGTGATGTGTTTGCGAAAACCGCAGCCTGTGTGCTGGCAGCAAACGGAATCAAAGTACGGATCTATGATGCCCTGATGCCGGTTCCCGCACTGAGCTTTGCAACACGTTACTATGAAGCAAATGCAGGAATCATGGTAACTGCGTCTCACAATCCGGCAAAATATAATGGCTATAAAGCATATGGTCCGGACGGATGCCAGATGACAGATGAGGCTGCTGATATTGTATATACAGAGATCCAGAAGACAGATATTCTGGATGGTGCAAAAATGATGAGCTTTGAAGAGGGACAGGCAGCAGGCCTGATCCAGTATGTGGGAGATGACTGTAAAGAAGCTCTCTATGCAGCCATTGAGGCACGCAGCGTGCGTCCGGGACTTTGCAGGACTGCAGGTTTGAAGCTTGTTTACTCTCCGCTGAATGGTTCCGGTCTGGTACCGGTTATGCGTATCTTGAAGGATATCGGAATCGAGGATGTGACGATTGTGCCGGAACAGCAGTATCCGGATGGACATTTTCCGACCTGTCCTTATCCGAATCCTGAGATTTTTGAAGCACTCCGTCTTGGACTGGAGCTGGCAGAAAAATCAGGTGCGGATCTGATGCTGGCTACAGATCCGGATGCAGACCGTGTAGGAATTGCCATTAAATGTCCCGACGGCACCTATGAGCTTGTATCCGGAAATGAAGTGGGTGTTCTTCTTCTGGATTATATCTGTGCAGGACGCATTGAAAACGGAACGATGCCGGAACGTGCAGTGGCCGTAAAATCGATCGTATCTACACCTCTGGCAGATGCGGTGGCAGCTAATTACGGAGTGGAGATGAGAAGCGTACTGACCGGATTTAAATGGATCGGAGATCAGATCGCCGGGCTTGAAGCAGCCGGAGAAGTGGATCGGTTTATTTTCGGATTTGAGGAGAGCTACGGTTATCTGGCCGGACCTTATGTCCGTGATAAGGATGCCATCATCGGCTCCATGCTGATCTGTGAGATGGCAGCATATTACCGCAGCATCGGTTCTTCCATCAAGGAACGTCTGGAAGAGATCTATGCAAAATACGGACGTTACCTGAACAAAGTAGACAGCTTTGAATTCCCGGGATTATCCGGTATGGATAAGATGACCGGCATTATGGATGACTTAAGAAGCAATCCTCCGAAAGAGATCGGCGGCTATCCGGTAGTGAAGGTCACCGATTACAAAAAGCCGGAGGAGACAGGGCTTCCTGCAGCCAATGTTCTGATCTATGCACTGGAAGGTGGAGCAGCAGTTGTGGTACGTCCTTCCGGAACAGAACCAAAGATCAAGACCTACTTTACCACTCTTGGTAAAGATCTGGCAGAAGCTGAGGCACAGAAAGACAAACTTGCAGAAGCACTGAAACCGATTTTCGCATAAAGAACAGAGATATCGGACAGAAAAAGAAAAGAAGGAACGAGCAGACCGAACGGAGAAAAACGGGCGGATGCTCGTTTCCTCTTGTGTCCAATCAATCTATTATGTATAATCTGGTCAGACAGGTATTAAGTCGAGTGAATTTGAGGACGTTACACCAGGATAAATGAACGCAGGAGAAGCACAGATATGAGCATTCAGATGATCGGGATCGATCACGGCACAGCCGGAATCGATATCCGGACGGTATTTTCCGTGACAAAACGTACAATGGAAGAATTATTGGTACAGGTGAAACAGATGCCGGGTGTGGAGGGATGTGTGATGATCTCCACCTGTAACCGGATGGAGCTGTGGATCAGTACCGGTACAGACAGAGACGCAGGACTTTATGAGGCATACTGCAGATTCAGGGGAGTTTCACCGGATGAGTATCGTCGGTATTTTCAGTTCCGTTGGGAGAGAGAAGCAGCGGAACATCTTTTTCGTCTGGCAGCCGGTCTGGAATCCCGGATCCTTGGAGAGGATCAGATCATTACGCAGGTGAAGGATGCACTCACTTTTGCCAGAGAACATGAGATGACCGATCCGGTTCTGGAAACGTTATTTCGCCTGGCAGTGACAGCAGCAAAGAAAGTAAAGGCATCTCATATTTCTTTTTCCGGAGCAAATCAGTCGGTGGTTCATGTTGCACTTGCTCAGTTAAAACATATGGGGTATTCTTTTTCGGGCAAACGATGTATGGTGATCGGGAATGGCGTCATGGGAAAACTGGCAGCTACTCTGCTGCAGCAGGAGGGGGCAGATGTCACAGTAACGGTCAGACAGTATCGAAGCGGTGTGGTGGAGATTCCGGAAAACTGTAAACGGATCGATTACGGAAGCCGTATGGAACTGATCGGAAGCTGTGATTTTGTATTCAGTGCCACCGTCAGTCCCAATTGTACAGTGACCAGGGAACAGCTGGAAGAACACATGGGAAAACCGTTGGTTCTGGTGGATCTGGCTGTACCCAGGGATATTGATCCGGACACAACAGAGATTCCGGGAGTGGTATTGTTCGATCTTGACAGCTTTCAGGAAAAGGCGGGAAGCCGGGAGCAGCAGGAAGCGGTGCGAAAAGCAGAAGAGTGCCTGAAGGAACAACTGGAAGAGTTTTTTGTATGGTATGAATATCGGGATATGATGCCCAGGATTCAGGAAATAAAAGAAAAATTTGCACAGGATCTGAGTGCGCGTCTGACAAAAAAGCTGCATGGAATCTCTGCTTCAGGGGAAGAGCAGGAGATGCTTTTGTCAGAGATCGAAGGGGCGGCACAAAGGTCTGTGAACAAACTGCTTTTTGGATTGCGCGATGGTGCCGGAAGAGATGCATTTCGGGAGTGTCTGAGTGTCCTGGAACAGATCTACACAGCCTGAGTGACAGAATCATAAGGAGATGTTATGACAGATAAAATTGTGATAGGAAGCAGGGAAAGCCGTCTGGCGGTGATACAGGCGGAGATCGTCCGGGACTTTCTTGTGGATTCGGATCCGGAAGCAGAAGTGGAAATATTGACCATGAAGACCACAGGAGATAAGATCCTGAATCAGTCTCTGGAAAAGATCGGCGGAAAAGGATTATTTGTAAAGGAACTGGATAAGGCCCTGTTAAACGGGGATTCCGATCTGTCGGTACACAGCTTAAAGGATGTGCCGATGGAGCTGCCGGAAGAACTGCCGCTGCTGGCGTTCTCAAAAAGGGAAGATCCCAGAGATGTACTGGTGCTGCCAAAAGGAAAAACAGAGATCGATTTTTCTCTTCCGGTGGGTTGTTCCAGCAAAAGAAGGATGGTACAGTTGAAAGCACTTTATCCACAGGCGGAGTTTCGCATGATCCGGGGAAATGTACAGACCAGACTTCGGAAACTGGATGAGGGCGAGTACAGTGCCACGCTGCTGGCAGCAGCGGGTCTGAAGAGACTTGGACTGGAAGACCGGATCAGCCGTTATTTTACGGTGGAAGAGATGGTACCGGCGGCGGGACAGGGAATTCTTGCGGTGCAGGGACGATCCGGAGACTCTTATGAATATCTGAAAGCCTTTGATGACGAACATTCCCGGGTATGTGCCACAGCAGAACGGTCCTTTGTCCGTGCCCTGGGCGGGAACTGTACTACGCCGGCAGGAGCCTATGCCTGTGTGGTACAGGGACAGGTGAGCCTGACAGCCATATATCTGGATGAGGACAGCGGGAAGTTTCACAGAGGAATGATCAAAGGAAGCGTGGAAGAAGCTGAACAGCTTGGAGAGCGGCTGGCACAGCGGTTTCGGAGGGAAAGATGAGCAAAAAGATGACAGGAAAAGTCTGGCTGGTCGGAGCAGGGCCGTCGGATCCGGGGCTTTTTACCCTGAAAGGAAAACAGGTACTGGAAACAGCGGAAGTGGTGGTATATGACGCTTTGATCGGATCATCGATCCGCAATATGATTCCTGATCAGGCGGAAAAAATATATGTGGGCAAGCGCTCCAGCAATCACACCATGAAGCAGGAGGAGATCAACGAACTTCTGGCTGAGAAAGCACTGGAGGGGAAAAAGGTTGTCCGGTTAAAAGGAGGAGATCCGTTTCTGTTTGGACGGGGCGGAGAGGAGATCGAACTGCTGGTAAAAA
>JAEDFS010000052.1 GCA_016297895.1 Marvinbryantia sp. | reverse complement strand
ATGTAGTCATTATTCAGACGGATGAAAAATATCAGGCTTCCATTATCTGTGAAAAGGCAAAATTTAATATTATGGGAAAATCTGGAGAGGACTATCCTTACCTTCCCTTTGTGGAAAAAGATCATTCCATCTCTCTTTCGCAGTTTACTTTGAAAGAAGTCGTGAGACAGACGATCTTTTCCATTGCCCAGAATGAAAATAATAAGATGATGACGGGAGAACTGTTTGAGATTAAAGATAATATTCTGAAAGTAGTTTCTCTGGACGGTCACCGCATCTCTATTCGTAAAATCGAACTGAAAGAAACGTATGATCACCATAAAGTGGTAGTACCCGGAAAGACTCTGATCGAAATCAGTAAGATTTTATCCGGTGAGACAGAAGATATGGTAAATATTTATTTTACCAAAAATCATATTCTCTTTGAATTTGATGATACCGTAGCCGTTTCCAGACTGATCGAAGGAGAATATTTCCGTATCGAACAGATGCTTTCCAGTGATTATGAAACAAAGCTCCATATCAATAAAAAAGAAATGCTGGATTGTATCGACCGTGCTACGCTGCTGGTAAAAGAAGGAGATAAAAAACCAATCATCATCGGAATCGATGATAACAATATGGAACTGAAGATCAATTCTCAGATCGGTTCCATGAATGAACATATTTCCATCGAAAAAGAGGGAAAAGATATTCTGATCGGATTTAATCCCAGATTTCTTATTGATGCTCTGCGTGTTATTGATGACGAGAACATTCAGATTTATCTGGTGAATCCGAAAGCTCCCTGCTTCATCAAAGATGAGAAAGAAAGTTATATTTATCTGATCTTACCTGTTAATTTTAATGTATAAAAGGAGTCATGTTCATGGAGACCATAAAGTTAAGAGACGAATATATTAAACTTGGCCAGGCTTTAAAAGCGGCAGGAATCGTAGATTCCGGAGTGGAAGCCAAATTTATGATCCAGGACGGACTGGTAAAGGTGAATGGTCAGGTGGAAACACAGCGGGGAAAGAAACTTTATGATGGAGATGAAGTGGAAGCGGAAAATACCATCATCAAGATTGTAAAATAAGCTGGTGAAGTTATGATCGTTGAGTCCATTCGTCTGGAACATTTTCGAAATTACCAATTTCTCGAATTAATTTTTGATCCGGGAACCAATATATTTTACGGAGACAACGCTCAGGGAAAAACAAATATTCTGGAATCGGTTTACCTCTGCGGTACTACAAAATCCCACAAGGGAAGCAAAGACAGAGAACTGATCCAGTTTGATGAGGAAGAATCTCATATCCGTATGACGTTAAAGAAAGAGGGAAGTCCCGTAAAAATAGATATGCATCTGAGAAAGAACAAAACAAAGGGAATTGCTGTGAATGGGGTTCCTATCCGCAAAGCCAGTGAACTTCTCGGAATCGCAAACTTTGTGTTTTTTTCTCCGGAGGATCTGAATATTATTAAAAATGGTCCTTCTGAGAGAAGAAGGTTTCTGGATATGGAGCTGTGCCAGCTCAGTAAAGTATATCTTCAGTATCTTTCCGGCTACAATAAAGTGGTCAATCAGAGAAATAAACTGTTAAAAGAGATCAGTTTTCGTCCCGATTATCTGGATATGCTGGATGTCTGGGATCTGCAGATGGTACAGTACGGAAAAAAGATCATTGAAGAGAGAAGACGATTTGTACAGCGGCTCAATGAAATCATTTATGAAATCCATCAGAAGCTTACCGGAAAAAAGGAAACTCTGCTGGTGAGCTATGAAGAAAATATTTCATCGGAGGAACTGGAAGACGCTCTGAGAAAAAACAGAGACAGAGACATTCGGATGAAAATGTCGTTGACCGGTCCGCACAGAGATGACATCTGTTTTAAAATAAAAAATATTGATATCCGAAAGTTCGGATCACAGGGACAGCAGAGAACAGCTGCTCTGTCTCTGAAGCTTTCCGAGATCGAACTGGTAAAGCAGGAAACAGGAGATACACCGATTCTTCTGCTGGATGATGTATTGTCGGAACTGGACAGCAGCAGACAGAGATATCTTCTGGACAGTATTAAAAATATTCAGACCCTGATCACCTGTACCGGGCTGGATGATTTTGTGGAGAATCAGTTTCAGATTAACAAAGTGTTTCATGTAATAGATGGGAATGTAGGATAGAGGAGGATAAAATGGGCACAGAAGTGAATCATGAATATGGAGCCGACCAGATACAGATTCTGGAAGGATTGGAAGCAGTTCGGAAAAGACCTGGTATGTACATCGGAAGCACTTCTTCCCGGGGCCTTCATCATCTGGTATATGAGATTGTAGATAACTCCATTGACGAGGTTCTGGCAGGATTTTGTAATACGATCGATGTAACGATCAACGAAGATAATTCCGTTACGGTTATCGATAACGGAAGAGGCATTCCTGTCGGCATTAACCATAAAGCAGGAATTCCGGCAGTGGAAGTGGTATTTACGGTACTTCATGCCGGCGGAAAGTTCGGCGGCGGAGGATACAAAGTATCCGGAGGTCTTCACGGAGTAGGTGCGTCTGTGGTAAATGCTCTTTCTGAATGGCTGGAGGTAACCATCTGTAAGGATGGACAGAGATATTTCCAGCGCTATGAAAGAGGTCATGTGGTAAATAAGCTTGCCGTTATCGGAACATGTGATCCGGATCAGACCGGAACAACGGTGACGTTTCTTCCGGATAAGAAAATATTCGAGGAGACGGTGTTTGATTTTAATGTATTAAAGCAGCGTCTGAGGGAAATGGCATTTCTGACGAAGAATGTAAAGATCATTCTGAGAGATAAAAGAGAAGAGGAACCGGTAGAGAAGGTGTTCCACTATGAAGGCGGGATCAGGGAATTTGTAACGTACCTGAATAGGGGAAAAACGCCGCTTTATCCGGACATCATTTATTGTGAGGGAATGAAGGATAATGTTTACGTGGAAGTATCCATGCAGCATAATGATTCTTATACAGAAAATTCCTACAGTTTTGTCAATAACATTACTACACCGGAAGGTGGTACCCACCTGACCGGATTTAAGAATGCGCTGACGAAGACCTTTAATAATTATGCAAAGTTAAATAAGCTGATCAAAGAGACAGAAAGCCTTTCCGGAGAGGATATCAGGGAAGGTCTGACTGCCATTGTCAGCATCAAGATCGAGGAACCCCAGTTTGAGGGACAGACAAAACAGAAGCTGGGGAACAGCGAGGCAAGGGGTGCGGTGGACAGCATCGTATCCGATCAGCTGATGATCTATCTGGAGCAGCATCCTATGGTAGCAAAAATGATTCTGGAAAAATCCATTATGGCTCAGAGAGCCAGGGAAGCTGCAAGAAAAGCCAGGGATCTGACAAGAAGAAAATCGGCGTTGGAAGGACTTTCTCTTCCCGGAAAGCTGGCTGACTGTTCCGATAAGGATCCGAAGAACTGTGAGATCTACATCGTAGAGGGAGATTCCGCAGGAGGATCTGCAAAGACAGCAAGAAGCCGTGCTACTCAGGCGATCCTTCCTCTTCGAGGAAAGATTCTGAATGTGGAGAAGGCAAGACTGGATAAAATTTACGGAAATGCGGAGATCAAAGCGATGATAACTGCATTTGGAACGGGAATTCATGATGATTTTGATATCAGCAAGCTTCGTTATGACAAGATCATCATTATGACGGATGCCGATGTGGACGGAGCGCATATCAGTACCCTTCTTTTGACGTTCCTGTATCGTTTCATGCCGGATCTGATCAAAGAGGGACATGTATATCTGGCACAGCCGCCCCTTTATAAGCTGGAGAAAAATAAAAAGGTGTGGTATGCCTACTCGGATGAAGAGCTTGATCAGATCCTTCAGGAGGTAGGGCGTGACCAGAATAATAAGATCCAGCGTTATAAAGGTCTGGGTGAGATGGATGCGGAACAGCTCTGGGAAACTACCATGGATCCGGAAAGAAGAATTCTTCTTCGGGTAACGATGGATGACGAGACTACGTCGGAACTGGATCTGACCTTTACTACGCTGATGGGAGATCAGGTGGAACCAAGAAGAGAGTTTATTGAAGAAAATGCAAAATATGCTCAGAATCTTGACATTTAGGAGGAAAAATCGTGGAAGATAATATTTTTGATAAAGTACATGAAGTCGATCTGAAAAAGACCATGGAAAAATCTTATATCGAGTATGCCATGAGCGTCATTGCTTCCCGTGCCCTCCCGGATGTAAGAGACGGATTAAAGCCGGTACAGAGAAGAGTGCTGTATTCGATGATCGAGCTGAACAACGGTCCTGACAAGCCCCACAGAAAATGTGCGCGTATTGTCGGCGATACCATGGGTAAATATCATCCCCACGGTGACAGCTCTATCTACGGAGCACTGGTAAATATGGCACAGGAGTGGTCTACCAGATATCCGCTTGTAGACGGTCACGGAAACTTCGGTTCCGTGGACGGAGACGGCGCAGCTGCCATGCGATATACAGAGGCACGCTTAAGCAGAATTTCCATGGAAATGCTGGCAGACATCAATAAAGATACGGTAGATTTTTCACCAAACTTTGACGAAACGGAAAAGGAACCGGATGTACTACCCTCCAGATATCCCAACCTTCTGGTAAACGGAACCTCAGGTATCGCAGTGGGAATGGCTACCAATATTCCGCCTCATAATCTTCGTGAGGTAATCGATGCGGTGGTGAAGATCATTGACAATCGTGTAGAGGAAGGAAGAGAGACTTCCATCGAGGAGCTTCTGCAGATCATTAAGGGGCCGGACTTCCCGACAGGTGCTCAGATCCTTGGAACAAGAGGAATCGAAGAAGCATACCGGACAGGAAGAGGAAAGATCCGTGTCCGTGCCGTGACAAATATTGAGACCCTTCCAAACGGAAAGAGCCGGATCATTGTAACGGAGCTTCCCTACATGGTCAACAAGGCCAGACTCATTGAGAAGATCGCTGAGCTGGTAAAAGATAAGAGAATTGACGGTATTACGGCTCTGACTGATGAATCCAGCCGGGAAGGTATGAGAATCAATATTGAACTTCGCCGTGATGTCAATGCAAATGTGGTATTAAATCAGCTTTACAAACACACGCAGCTTCAGGATACCTTTGGTGTGATCATGCTGGCGGTGGTCAGCAAGGGAAAAAATATTCTGGAACCCAGGGTCATGAATCTTCTGGAAATTTTAGGTCACTATCTGAAACATCAGGAAGATGTGGTAACCAGAAGAACAAAATATGATCTGAATAAGGCGGAAGAGAGGGCACATATTTTAAAGGGCTTGCTGATCGCACTGGATAATATCGATGAGGTGATTCGGATCATCCGTGGGTCCAGGAGTACCCAGATTGCAAAAGAAAGCCTGATGGAACGGTTTACTCTTACGGATGTACAGGCACAGGCAATCGTAGACATGCGTCTGCGTGCTCTGACAGGTCTGGAAAGAGAAAAACTGGAAAATGAATATGCAGAGCTGATGGAAAAAATTAAAGAATACAAAGCAATCCTTGGAGATGAAAATCTTCTTCTCGGTGTGATCAAAAAAGAGATCACCATCATCCGTGACAAATACGGGGATGAGAGAAGAACATCCATCGGATTTGATGAATTTGATATTTCCATGGAAGATCTGATTCCTCAGGAAGAAGTGGTCATAACCATGACAAAGCTTGGTTATATCAAGAGAATGACCAGGGATAATTTCCGAAGCCAGGGAAGAGGCGGTAAGGGAATCAAGGGAATGCAGACCATTGAAGATGACTATATTGAGGATCTTCTGGTGGCATCCACCCATCATTATCTCATGTTCTTTACCAACAAGGGAAAGGTATACCGTCTGAAGGCCTATGAGATACCGGAAGCCAGCAGAACTTCCAGAGGAACGGCAATCATTAATCTTCTTCAGCTTGATCCGGAAGAGAAGATCACGGCGATTATTTCCATCAGGGATTATAAGCCGGAAAATTATCTCTTTATGGCTACCAAGAACGGTATTGTAAAGAAAACTCCGATCACGGATTACGCAAATGTAAGAAAGACAGGTCTGGCTGCTATTTCTCTGAGAGACGGGGATGAGCTGATCGAAGTAAAATTCACAGATAATGAACAGGATATTTTTCTGGTAACCAGTTACGGACAATGTATCCGTTTCCATGAAACAGATGTGAGAAGTACCGGAAGAACCTCTATGGGTGTGATCGGTATCAATCTGGAACCCGGAGATGAAGTAGTCGGTATGCAACTTGATATCCAGGGTGAATACATGCTTGTAGTATCAGAAAAAGGTATGGGCAAGCTGACGGCAGTCAGCGAATTTACTGCACAGAACAGAGGCGGTAAAGGAGTGAAATGCTATAAGATCATGGAAAAGACCGGAAATGTCATTGGAGTGAAGATCGTAAATCTGGATAATGAGATCATGATGATCAATACAGAAGGAATTATTATTCAGATGCCGTGTAAAGATATTTCCATTCTGGGAAGAATTACTTCAGGAGTGAAGGTCATGAATCTGGAAAGCGGAGTCTCTGTGGCAAGCATCGCAAAGGTGAAGGTGGATTCCTCACAGCAGGAAAATGCTGAGGAAGAAATCGAAACGGATAAAGAAGAAGAAAACGAAATATAAAAAGCAATCATTTCCATGCTCTGTAAAGAAAAAACAGGGCATGGAAATTTCAACTTTCAGCTGGGGAGTCCCCCGCTGAAAGCCCGGCCTCCGGCGGATCGCAGAGGCGCGCAGAGGAAAGCTCCTTCGGAGCGCGCGCCTTGCGGCAAGTACGCCGGTGGCGTACTTGAACATATGCCGTAGAATACGAAATCGGGAAATGCAGGAGGTCAGCATGAAATTACGCAGAATAGCGGCAGTAGGAACAGCAAAGATCGTAGCAAAGATATGTAAGATGCTTGGAAAACAGGGAGTGACCTGGGCAGGAAAAATAGCATTGTCCATTGATCCGGCTATTTTATCGGAGCTGGCAGGGGATATAAAAGAAAAAATCTATGTTGTCTGCGGAACCAATGGAAAAACCACTACAAATAATCTTCTCTGTTCCACACTGGAGGCTCAGAATAAGAAAGTGGTCTGCAATCATACAGGTTCCAACATGCTCAACGGATGTGTGTCTTCTTTTGTTCTTCAGGCAAAGTGGAACGGAAAACTGGATGCAGATTATGCCTGCATTGAAGTGGATGAGGCTTCGGCCCTTCGAATCTTTCCTCATTTTCAGCCGGACTATATGGTTCTTACCAACCTGTTCCGTGATCAGCTGGATCGTTACGGAGAAATCGACATTACTATGAATCTGATCAGAGATGCCATGAAAATGGCACCGGATATGAAGATCATTGTGAATGCAGACGATGCCCTGTCAACCTATGTGACCATGGAAAGCGGTAATCCTTATGTGACGTATGGAATTGGAGAAAAAGTCTTCGAGGAGTCCATAAATGAAATCAAAGAAGGACGGTTCTGCAAAAAGTGCGGAGCAAAAATGAATTATCATTTTTATCATTTCAGCCAGCTGGGAGATTATTACTGCAGCAGATGTGATTTTAAACGTCCTGCCATCAGGTATAATGCCTCTCATATCGAAACAGGAAAACATCTTGCCTTTGATGTGGAAGGAAGACATATCGAGGCAAATTACAGGGGATTTTATAATATTTATAATATCCTTGCAGTCTATGCGGCTGCGAGAGAAGCCGGCATGGAACTCGAAAATTTTGAAGAAGTGCTTCGAAAGTATAATCCGGAGAACGGACGGATGGAACATTTTTCCATTCAGGGAACAGAGATCATTTTAAACCTTGCAAAAAATCCGGCGGGCTTTAATCAGAACATTTCCGCTGTAATGGAAGATGAGACCTTAAAGGATGTGATCATACTGATCAATGACAATGATCAGGACGGCACAGATGTGTCCTGGCTCTGGGATGTGGACTTTGACCGTCTGCAGAATGCCAATATCAATTCTATCGTGGTCAGCGGAATCCGGTGTCAGGATATGCGTCTTCGTCTGAAATATGTGGACATTCCTTCGACTTTGCAGCCGGATATTGAAAAAGCAATCAGGGAACGCATTGAGAACGGGTGCAAAAATTTGTATGTGCTGGTAAACTATACGGCACTTTACAGCACTCATAATATTCTGAAAAAAATTGAAGGGGAACAGTAAATGGATAAGAGGAAACTTACGATCGGACATCTCTATCCGGATCTTCTGAATCTGTATGGTGACAGAGGAAACATTCAGTGTCTGAAAAAAAGATGTCAGTGGAGAGAAATAGAAGCGGAAGTCATCTGTTATGAGATCGATGATCCCATTGATTTTTCAAAACTGGATCTTGTTCTTCTGGGAGGAGGATCGGACAGGGAACAGATGCTGGTGAGAGACAAACTGCAGGAAATCAGAGAAGATTTCCGGGAATATGTGGAGAGTGGCGGAGTTGTAATTGCAATCTGCGGAGGATATCAGCTTCTGGGAAATTATTATGATACCGAGGACGGAAGAATCGAAGGACTGGGAATCATTGACCTGGAGACAGAGAGAGGAAAGGATTACCGTCTGATCGATAATATCGTGCTGGAAAGCGAGCTCTCCTCTATGCCGGTGGTCGGATTTGAAAATCACGGGGGAAGAACCAATATCAAGAATAACAGACCTTTCGGAAAAGTAATCTATGGAAGCGGAAATGACGGGAAAAGCGGCTATGAAGGAGTCATCTATAAAAATGTGATCGGTACCTATCTTCACGGACCGCTGCTTCCAAAAAACCCGGAGATCTGCGATTATCTGATCAAAAAGGCACTTGAGCGGAAATACGGGGAAACAATTGAATTAAAGAAACTGGATGATAGAGAAGAAAAAGAGGCAAATGAGTATATCTATCAGCGCTTTAAAGGAAAAGTGAGCAAGCCTCAGAATCAGGAGCAGTTGGTATAATGAAAAGAATTCTTGTTATGGTATTAAAAAACCTGATCCATGTACCGTATGTTGCAGTATATATTCTCCTGTATGCCAGAGAAAATGATAGGCATTCGGATCAGCAAAAGTATGATTTTCTGAAAAAAGTAGTTAATTATGCAAACAGAGGCGGAAATGTGAAAATCGTTTCTTCCGGACAGGAACTGCTTCCTGAGAAGAATGGATTTATTCTATATCCGAATCATCAGGGAATGTATGATATGCTGGCGATTATTGACAGCTTTGGAAGACCTCTCTCTGCCATTCTGAAAAAAGAAGTGGCCAATGTTCCCTTTGTAAAACAGATAAGAAAAATCATGAGAGCCCTGCCCATGGACAGAGAAGATGTGAGACAGTCTATGAAGGTGATCCTTCAGGCAGCGAAGGAAGTGGGAGAGGGACGAAATTATGTCATTTTTGCGGAAGGAACAAGATCACGAAATGGAAATCAGCTTCTGGATTTTAAGGGCGGAAGCTTTAAAGCGGCTATGAAGGCAAAATGTCCTATCGTTCCGGTGGCACTGATCAATTCCTTTGTGCCCTTTGATTCCCATTCACTGGAAACGGTAACGGTGCAGGTACATTATTTGAAGCCGATTCCTTATGAAGAATACAAGGATATGAAAACAAATGAGATCGCTGTCATGGTGAAAGAGAGAATCCAGCAGAAAATAAATGAGGAGACAAAAGTAAAGAGTTATGGAACTGAGTAGATTTCTGATCATATGCCCGCTAACGTTTCTGGCAGGGCTGGTGGATTCGATAGGCGGGGGAGGAGGATTAATTTCTCTTCCCGCTTTTTTGCTGGCCGGACTGGCACCCCACCAGGCAATTGCAACCAATAAGCTGGCCTCTTCTGTGGGAACCACGGTATCTACGGCACGTTATTGTAAAAATGGTTATTTCGATAAAAAATTTGTTCTGCCAAGTGTGATCCTGGCACTTATCGGATCCTTTTTCGGAGCAAAGCTCGTACTGTTTACCAGTGATGAGATTCTGAAGAAAATGATGCTTTTTATCCTTCCGGTGGTTGCAGTCGTTGTGATGCTGGAAAAAAAGGAGCCGGAATATGATGCTTCATTTCCGGCTCACAGACGTATGATAATTGTATGTATCAGTGCACTCCTGATAGGAATTTATGATGGATTTTACGGTCCGGGAACAGGAACCTTTCTCCTTCTTTCCCTGACTCATATTGCCCGTATGGACATCCGTACCGCTTCCGGAAATGTAAAACTGATCAATCTTTCTTCTAACATAGCAGCTTTTGTCACGTTTCTTTTCAGCGGCTATGTGAATGTGATCTACGGAGCGGCAGGAGCTGTGTTCTGTCTCGCAGGGCATTATATCGGATCGGGGCTTGTAATGAAGAACGGAAGTAAGATCGTCCGTCCGGTCATTATTCTGGTATTGATTCTTCTGTTCCTGAAAATCATTTCAGGAAGCTGATACTTATTGAAGTTTATTCCCGCGAGCAACGAGCCAAGCAGCCGCACTTGTGCGGATATTTGGCGACTGCCGCGAGGGTCAAATACCCCGATGCTCTGCAGCGCTACAAGCTTGATACCCCGCTGCTTGCAGCGGGGTCTTTGATTGATTTAGCGTGCGGTACGTTTTCTTTCCAGATTGGAAACGATAATACTGCAGCATGCGTCGCCCGTGATGTTTACGGTAGTACGTCCCATGTCGAAGATACGGTCAACACCCGCTACCAGGGCGATACCGTCAACAGGAAGACCTACGGAAGTCAGTACCATGGCCAGCATTACCATACCTGCACCGGGAACACCTGCTGTACCGATGGATGCAAGAGTGGCGGTAAGGATGATGGTCATCATCTGAGGAAGAGTAAGATTGATTCCGTAGCAGGCTGCGATGAAGATGGCACAGACACCCTGGTAAATAGCGGTTCCGTCCATGTTGATCGTAGCACCCAGCGGGAGAACAAAGGAGGCAACTTCTCTGTCGGCTCCAAGCTTTTCTGTACAGTTCAGATTGAGAGGAAGAGTACCTACAGAAGATGCACTGGAAAATGCAAACATAATTGCAGGCATCATTCCCTTAAAAAATGTAACAGGGTTCATACCACCCAGGCTTTTGACAGTAATGGAGTATACCACCAGTGCATGAACAAAATAACAGATGTAAGCGGTAAGAAGTACCATTGCCAGGGAACCGATAATGGCGGCACCGTTGGAAGCGATGACAGGGCACAGCAGGCAGAATACACCGATGGGGGACAGCTTCAGGATCATTTCCATACATTTCATGAAAATATCATTCAGGTCATTAAACGCACTTACTACCTGTTTATTCTTTTCTCCAACCAGGATGATTGCAAATCCCAGCAGAATTGCCATGACAATGATCTGAAGCATGTTGGCATTTACAATGGGTGAAAGAAAGTTGGAAGGAAAAATATTTACGATGGTATCCATAAAGGAAGTAGCTTCTGAAGCTTCATAGGTCAGGTCTGTGGTAGCAATGACCGGAAACATTCCTTTAAACAGATTACCGCCTGCCAGACCGATCACAATGGCAAATGCGGTGGTACAAAGGTAATATACAACGGTTTTCAGACCGATGGAACCTACTTTTTTTATATCTCTCATGGAGATGATTCCACACATAATGGAAAACAGAACGATCGGACATACAATAAATTTGATCAGATTTAAAAAGATCGTACCAAATGGTTTAATGTAGCTGTTTGCAAAATCTGCATGGTTTCCCATGAGAAGACCTGCGATGATGGCCAGGATCAGTGCAATAAAGATCTGCATCGCCAGGGACATTTTTTTTGTTGCTTTCATAAAAGTGCCTCTCTTTCCTTATAATAATGATGTTGTGGGTTGAAGATGCCATACGAATACGGATAGATCCGTGCTTCGCATTTCCCGGCATCTCCGGGATATCGCCTGTATTACACAGCTGAATCGGCGTATATACTCATATTATCATAAAAAAAAAAAGATAGCAATGGAAGGAAAAATATTCAAAATAAGAGTTGACAAAGTAAACATGCTTTAGTATAATTATATAGCGTCACAGATGTGATGCTTATAATATTACTAATATTCAACCGGGAGAAATACTCAAGAGGCTGAAGAGGCGCCCCTGCTAAGGGTGTAGGTCGTTCA
>JAEDFS010000015.1 GCA_016297895.1 Marvinbryantia sp. | reverse complement strand
CAGCCTCTCCGCTGGAATAATACTTCGCCGAAGTATGATCATGTACCGCACTGCCTCCGGTCTTTCTGAGATAGGTGGCCAGATTTGCCATCTGATCCGAATCCTCTCTCAGTTCTTCCATGACTCTTGGCTGCTGATACACCAGAGAAACGGTGGAAGCATTCTCCTTCAGAATTCTTTTATTCAGTGCCCTGGTCTCCCACTGTTCATTAAAAAACAGATAAAAAGGCGCACCAAACACAGGAAACGTAAGGATCGGCACGATCCATGCGATCTTAAACGCAGGATTTCCCGGCTTATTGATAATATGGATCACCAGAAGCACACCCAGGATCTCAGCACCCCAGTAAGCCGCAAAGACATATTCGCGCAAGAGCTGAAACCCGATCAGCAAAAAAGCGATCTGGAGCAGCATCATGATGACGATGATTCCGCTTCGACCGAATACAATACTCAGTAATCCCTTTTTCCCTTTCTCCAGATTGTCTTTCTGTTTCATCAGCAGATCTTTTCCACTATCCATTCAAATCCCTCTGATCTTAGTTTTCGATCATTTTCATCAGCTCTTCCTCGCTGATCACTGGAATTCCCAGTTCCTGTGCTTTCGTAAGCTTACTTCCCGCATTTTCTCCGGCAAGCACATAGTCTGTCTTTTTCGATACCGAACCCGCTGCTTTTCCTCCATGGCTTTGGATCAGATCTGCAGCTTCTTTTCTGCCAAGGGTCGGAAGTGTTCCGGTAACCACAAAGGTCTTCCCGGTCAGTTTTCCTCCCTGTTCCCTCACTTCCTGTACCATGTTGACTCCCAGCTCCTTCAGTTTACCGATCAGGATCTCATTGCTTTCCTCCGCAAAAAAATCATGGATCGATGCTGCACTGACAGCTCCGATATCCGATACCTTCTCCAGGTCTTCCACCGAAGCCCGGGACAGTGCTTCCATGGAACCGAAATGATTCATCAGTTCTCTGGCCGTAGCCTTCCCCACATTGGGAATTCCAAGGCCCGTAAGCAGATGACGGGGCTCCATCTCCTTTGCATCCTCGATGGCTTTCAACAGTTTATCGGTATTCTTTTCCTTTCCGATGATTCCCTGACTGATCAGTTCCTCACGGTGTTCTTTCAGAGAAAAAATATCCGCCACATCCTTCAGATACTGCCTTCGCACCAGCTCAACGATGTAGTTCTCACCAAAGCCCTTGATATCCATGGCATCTCTGCCCACAAAATTGATGATATGCCGCTCCAGCTGCGCCGGACAATTGCTTCCCGTGCACTTGATATCTGCTGTATCCTTTTCCCTCACTGCCGGAGATCCGCACACCGGACACCGGTCCGGAATCTGAAAACGCACCGCCCCCTGAGGACGTTTTTCTTTTATGACCCCCTTGATCTTGGGGATGATCTCTCCGGATTTGTATACGACGATGGTATCTCCGATACAGAGATCCAGATCATCAATAAAATCCTGATTGTGCAGAGTTGCTCTGGATACACTGGTCCCGCACAGTCTGATGGGATCAAAAATGGCTGTAGGCGTAATTCTTCCCGTCCTTCCCACCGACAGTTCAATCTCTCTTAACACACTTTCTTTTTCTTCCGGAGGATATTTATATGCCACAGCCCAGCGGGGAACTTTTGATGTAGCTCCCACGATCTCTCTGTCCGCCAGATTGTTAAGCTTCACCACGGCCCCGTCGATATCATATCCAAGGCTTCCTCTGGATTCTCCGATTCTCTGGATCGCATCCCAGACTTCCTCTGCCGTACGGCACACCGTATAATTCTGGATCACAGGGATCCCGTTGCTTTTGAGATATTCATATCCTTCCGTATGGGTGACAAAGGTCCTGCCCCGGGTCTCCTGAATGTTAAAGACAAACATGGACAGCTCCCGTTCTTTTGTGATCCGGCTGTCCAGCTGCCGAAGCGTCCCTGCCGCACAGTTTCTCGGGTTTGCGAACAGCTTTTTTCCCAGAAGTTCCTGCTGCTCATTCACCTTTTCAAAAGCAGCATCTGTCATATAGACCTCGCCTCTGATCTCCAGATAGGGGATGGGATTTTTCAGTTTCTTCTTTACATCCCGGATCACTCTGGCATTCTCTGTCACATCCTCTCCCTGGATCACTCCGTCTCCTCTTGTGATGGCAGTGGTCAGCACACCTTCTTCATAGCGCAGTGCCATGGATAACCCGTCGATCTTGGTTTCCACAACAAATTCCGGATGATCCAGCCTGGACTGCATATCCTCTACAAACTGCTCCACATCTTCCCGGGTAAATACATCCTGCAGGCTCAGCATGGGTACACGATGCTTCACCAGAACACCGGCCTCTCTCTTAGCCGTTCCTCCCACACGCTGAGTAGGGGAATCCGGAGTCACCAGCTCCGGGTGCTCTGCCTCCAGTTTTTTTAATTCCTGCATCATACAGTCATACTCATAGTCTGAGATTATCGGATCATCCTGGTTGTAATACCGGTCAATATGATAATTTATTTCTTTTTTTAACTCGTCGATTCTGTCTTTCATGATCTGGATTTCCTTATCATTTCATATAATGTTTCCATCTCTTCGTCGGTCACCGGACGATACTCCCCCGTCTTCAGATTTCCGAGAGAAATGTTCATGATCCTGACCCGCTTAAGAGATCGCACCTGATATCCCTGTTCCCGGCACATTCTGCGGATCTGACGGTTCAGTCCCTGAGTCAGGACGATACGAAACGATCGTTTTCCGGTCTTCTCTACTCTGCACGGGCGTGTCATGACCTTCAGCTCCCTCAGATAGACACCTTCTGCCATTTTTTTCACAAATGATTCCGTTATGGGGCGATCCACCTCTACCAGATACTCTTTCTCATGATAATTTCCCGCCCTCATAATTTTATTCAGAATCTCTCCGTTATTTGTCATAAGAAGAAGTCCCTCAGAATCTTTATCCAGTCTGCCCACAGAATATACCCGTTTGGGATAGTGCAGGAACTCTTCTATGGTTCTGTCACCGCCCTGACTTCTGGAGCTGCAGACAATGCCTCTGGGCTTATTCACTGCCAGAAGGATCATCTCTTTTTCCGGCACGGCAGACCTTCCGTCCACCTCAATCTTCTGATCTTTTTTTACCCGCTGTCCGGTCACCGCCGGGAACCCGTCCACCTGAACTCTTCCCTCTTCGATCAGCCGGTCCGCCTCTCTTCTGGAACAGACACCTGCTTCACTGAGATACTTATTCAGACGAATGTCTTCCTTCTCTTCCCGTTGCCGGAACTCTTTCCTCATACGATTTTCGGACATATTCTATAATCCCAGAACCTTTTCTGCGATCATCGCAGCATCCTCAATGCATCCGTCACAGCTTCTCAGCACCTTTTTTGACTCCACACCTTTTAACTCCTGGCAGATCAGGCTTCCATTCTTTTCCTGAAACTGTCTGGTGATCTCTTTCGTCAGCTGATAGGTTGCCCCCTTTGTCACCGGTTTTTCGACATCCGCACTGCTGTTTTTTATTCCAGCCAGAAGCACGGCTCCCGATACTGCTCCGCAGGTGGCTTTCATTCCGCCCATTCCGGCGCCAAAACCTTCTGCCATCTGAAACAGAAGATTTTCATCGACCTGAAGAGTTTCCGCAAAGGCACATGCCACTGCCTGTGCACAATTCATTCCCTTTTTATGATTTTCCAATGCTTTTTCTGTATATTTACTCATTACGAACCTCCTTGATTTTTCCCGATACTTCCATCTGAGTATAACATTTCATTGAAAATAATTCAACCGCACGGTATACTGGAAAAAAGATAAAAAAGGAGACGTTTCTTATGAAAGAATCCATTTACACCATTCCGCTTATGGACGCATTCAAAGCGGACGATGAATGTCCGTTTTGCTATATTGAGAGAAATCTGGAACAGCATGCCATCCGTTTTGCCCTGGGAAGCGGCGCTTCCTATATGGAAGATGATGTCCGGGCCAGGACAGACCAGGTCGGATTCTGCCGTCACCATTATAAAATGATGTTCGACTACGGGAACCGGCTGGGCAGTGCTCTGATCCTGAGTACTCATTTCAAAAAACTGAACGAAGAGCTGGAAGAGCAGATCAGACACTTTGTTCCAGGGAAATCCTCTATGCTTCGCCGCATGAAAAAGTCCTCTCCTGACACTGCGCTCCCCAAAACCTCCATTGGGATCTGGATCGCCGAGAAGGAAAGCCGCTGTTATGTCTGCGACCATATACACGAGAATTACGGACGGTATGTGGATACCTTCTTTGAACTGTACCTGAACAGTCCGGAATTCCTGGAGCTTTTCAAACACAGCAAAGGCTTCTGCCTCCACCATTTTTCTCATCTGGTGGAAACTGCCCAGGACAAGCTGAATGACAAACAGAAATCTGACTTTTATCCACTGTTATTTGATCTGATGAAACAGAATATGAAACGCCTGGAAGAAGAAGTTACCTGGTTTACGGAAAAATACGACTACCGCAACAAGGATAAAGACTGGGGCAATTCCCGGGACAGCGTACAGCGCTGTATGCAAAAAGACCGGGGCGGTTATCCCGCCGATCCGGCCTTTGTATCCGATCGCTGATCTACCAGGTGATATATCTGCTGAGCGCTTTTATATACTCCGGCGTGGTGCCACAGCAGCCACCTACAATGGCTGCTCCCGCATCCATCAGTTTTTTCATATGCATTCCGAAGTCCTCTGCCGTCATACTGTAGAGGGCTTCTCCTTTTTCTGTGATCTTTGGCATCCCTGCATTGGGTTTTACCAGAACGGGAACCGCTGCGATCTGCCGCATTCCCGCAACCACAGCCTCCAGCTGATCCGGTCCCACGGAACAGTTGATTCCCACCGCCGATGCGCCGGCCTCCTGAAGAGCCGTTACTGCATCCATGGCATTTCCTCCGGTGAAGATCGTGCCGTCAGCCTCCACCGTCATACTGCACATAATCGGAAGGTCACAGACCTCTTTTGCCGCTTCCACCGCAGCGACGGTCTCCTCAATACTGATCATGGTTTCTGCCACCAGAAGGTCAACACCTGCTTCCACCAGACAGGAGATCTGCTCCTTATACCGCTCAAAAGCCGCCTCATAGCAGGCATCTTCCGAGGAGCCGAATATTTTTCCGCCGGTGGTAATATCCCCGGCCACATAGGCTCTTCCTTCTACGGCCCGTTTGGAGATATCCACCAGTCTGAGATTCATATCCCTGATCTGATCTGCCAGTCCGTGGCTTTGAAGATTCATCCTGTTTGCGCCGAAAGTAGGCGCATATACGATCTGGCTTCCGGCTTCCACATAAGCTCTCTGCAGATTGATCACTGCATCCTCATGTTCCAGGATCCACTGCTCGGAACAGATTCCCCTTGGCATTCCCGCTGCCAGCAGATTCGATCCTGTCGCTCCATCCAGAATGATTACCCGTTCAGACAATTGCAGAAATTCTTCTTTTGTCATGCTGCCTCCAGTCCATTTTCAAAAAATACATGATACCATACCAGGAATGTGTAGATGGTCCACACTTTACGGCTGTTATCTTTTACTCCATTTTTATGCTCATCCAGGAGCCGCATGATCAGTTCCAGATCAAAAAACTGTTTTGCCGCATCACTGGTAAATGCCTTTTTCACCTTATCGTATCCGGTATCTTCTTTCAGCCATACACGAATCGGCACCGGGAATCCCAGTTTCTTTTTATTGGTCGTAAATTCCGGCAGGTATTTCTCTGCTACACGACGAAAAGCAAATTTCGTGGTCTTATCCTTTAATTTCATGCCGGTACGGATCTGTCTGGCCACTTTGAATACCTCAATATCCAAAAACGGCACTCTCAGTTCCAGAGAATGAGCCATACTCATCTTATCCGCTTTCAGAAGAATATCTCCCGGCAGCCAGTTGGTCAGATCGATATACTGCATTTTTGTCGTATCGTCATAGTCCTGCATGGCTTTATACTTGGGTGCCAAAAGTACCTGTGGTGATGGAGCTTTGGTCTTCTTCTTCAGGATCTTCTTTCTTTCTTCTACCGAAAAGATATTGGCATTTCCGATAAACCGTTCCTGCACAGATTTGCTTGCACGAATGATATAGCTTCTTCCTTTAATTCCTTCCGGCAGCTTCTCGGCAAGTCCTGCCATTCCTTTTCTCCAGCTCTTTGGAATCCAGTTCATCCAGCGCAAAGACAGGGGCTCCCGGTAGATCGTATATCCGCCGAAGAACTCATCGGCACCTTCTCCCGAAGTGACTACCTTCACATGCTTGGCAGCTTCTCTGGCAACAAAATAGAGCGCAATCGCAGACGGGTCAGCCAGAGGTTCATCCATATGATACATGATCTTTGGCATCTCTCCCCAGTACTCTTCCTCTGTGATCGTATGGCTGTAATTTTCAAGGCCCAGGAATTTTGCACAGTCTTCCGCATAATGGGTCTCATTGTACTGATTGTCCTTATCAAAAAATCCCACGGTAAAGGTCTTTTTCCCTGAATACTTTGCCGCAATATAACTGGAATCCACACCGCTTGACAGGAATGCTCCCACTTCCACGTCTGCCAGCATATGCTTCTCCACAGAATCCTGCAGAACCTCATCCAGCTTCTTCACCAGCACATCCTGGCTGTCCCTGGATACCGGTTCCAGTGTCGGGTCAAAATACTGGGTAATGTTCAGTTCTCCGTTGGAATAGGTCAGATAATGGCCCGGAAGCAGGCGGTATACGCCTTTAAAAAAGGTCTCCGGCAGATTGGAGTACTGGAAGGAAAGATATTCTTCCAGGGCATCCATATTTACTTCTTTTTTAAATCCCGGAAACTCCAGAATACTTTTGATCTCAGAAGCAAACACCAGATTTCCGTGGATCATGGCATAATATATCGGTTTGATTCCGAAAAAATCTCTGGCCAGGAACAGTCTCTTTTTCCTGTTATCCCAAATAGCAAAGCCAAACATTCCTCTCAGCTCATGAACCAGCTTTTCCCCGTACTCCTCATAACCGTGGATCAGTGTCTCGGAATCGGAACGGTTCTGAAATACATGACCCTTTGCTTTAAAACGTTCTCTCAGTTCCGGGCTGTTGTAGATCTCTCCGTTAAAGATCAAAGCGATCTCCCCATCCTCATTGAACATCGGCTGAGAACCGCTTTCCAGATCTATGATGCTCAGACGACGGAATCCGAAAGCCACGTCCTCTGTTGTATACTTACCTTCTGAATCAGGACCCCGATGCTTGATCACATCCATCATTTTTCCCAATACTTCTTCTTTGTTTTCCTGCTTCCCTACAAATCCGGTAATTCCACACATGTAATCTTCCTCTTTACTGTCTTACTACTAATCTATTATGTCCTATTCTCAGTTGCTTAGCTTTCAGTATAACAAAAAACCTGATGTTTGGCAAATAAAAAACCTATGAAAAGAACTCCCGTCCTGCACAAAAAGTGCACAGTTTGCACAAAACAACTGTGGGATCCCAGGCTTCTCTGCCCAGGATCCCACGGTGCTGACTTTCTTTCTTTTTCTCTTATACGATACCCTGTGCAGTCATCGCATCTACGACTTTTTCGAAACCTGCGATGTTGGCACCAACTACATAGTTGCCTGCAAATCCGTAACGCTCTGCTGCATCAGCCATGTTGTGTGTGATGTTGATCATGATCTGCTGAAGCTTCGCATCTACTTCATCAAATGTCCAGCTCAGTCTCTCGCTGTTCTGGGACATTTCCAGTGCAGAAGTAGCGACACCGCCTGCATTTGCAGCTTTGCCCGGTGCAAAGATCACACCGTTCTTCTGCAGATACTCGGTTGCTTCCAGAGTCGTCGGCATATTTGCACCTTCACATACAGCAACCACACCGTTTGCCACCAGCTGTTTTGCATCGTCCAGAAGAAGTTCGTTCTGAGTTGCGCAGGGCAGAGCCAGATCTACTTTCACGCTCCATACGCCTCTTCCCTCATGATATTCTGAATTCGGACGATAATTCTTGTATTCTGTCAGCCGGGCACGTTTTACTTCTTTGATCTCTTTCAGTGCTGCCACATCGATTCCTTCCGGATCGTATACCCATCCGTTGGAATCAGAACAGGTCACTACTTTTACTCCCAGCTGCTGTGCCTTCTGAATTGCATAAGTCGCTACGTTTCCTGACCCGGATACTGCAGCAGTCATGCCTGCGATCTCTTTTCCGTTGATCTTCAGCAGCTCCTGTGTCAGATACAGCAGACCATAGCCGGTTGCTTCTGTTCTTGCTAAAGATCCGCCGTAGGAAAGACCTTTTCCTGTCAGAACTCCCTCATAGAGTCCGGTCAGTCTCTTATACTGACCATACATATAGCCGATCTCTCTTGCTCCGGTTCCGATATCACCCGCCGGAACGTCCTGATCTGCTCCGATATATTTGCTCAGCTCTGTCATAAAGCTCTGGCAGAATGCCATCACTTCTCTGTCTGATTTTCCTTTGGGATCAAAGTCGGATCCACCCTTACCACCGCCGATGGGAAGTCCGGTCAGAGAATTTTTAAAGATCTGCTCAAAACCAAGGAATTTGATAATGCCAAGGTTTACAGACGGATGAAGGCGAAGGCCTCCCTTGTAAGGACCAATGGCACTGTTAAACTGTACACGGTAACCGGTATTCACCTGAACCTGTCCCTTATCATCTACCCAGGGAACACGGAACTTGATCTGTCTTTCCGGCTCAACCAGACGCTCCAGAAGTGCGTCTTTTCTGTATTTTTCTTCATTTGCTTCTACTACGACTCTCAAAGATTCCAGAACCTCTTTTACAGCCTGATGGAACTCCGGTTCTGCCGGGTTCTTTTTTACAACCTGCTCAATTACCTCATCAACGTATGACATGTTACATATTCCTCCTTAAGTCTTTGGTTACTTCCTTTTCAGGCCAGGCCTGATATGCCGGGAATTTTTCCCGAATATTCTATTCTTAACCATTATATACTTCTGTTTTTTCTATGACAAGATGTTTATATTCATTCCAATACAGATTATATACATCATTATAATCGATTTTGTCGATAAAAAAAGAATCCCGGTTAAAGGATTCTTTTTTTCTACTCTGCTGTCGGCGGAGCAAAATAATCCGCTTCATTCTGAGCTGCTGCTTCTTCCGGAGTAGCCAGAAGTTCACTTTTAATATATGCCGTCTGTCCATTCAGATCCACCTGAGTCCAGCCATCATCCGTTTCACCGGTCTTCATAATGGTATCACCCACATAAAGGCTGCCCACGATCTCTGCCTCTGTATTGCCTTCCGCACGAATATTACAGGGCTCAATAGCTACCATTTCCGTGCCGTTCTCATTCCCTGTATCAGAGACTGCATTTGTCTCCGAATCGGAATTCTCTTCCTGAGAATTACCATACTTGTCCATAAAGTCTTTTAATACCGGATCTGAATTTTCTGCACTCTCACAGTTCTTAGCAACCGTATCGATCAGCTGCTGAACCTCTGTGCTCTTTCGCATTTCTTCAATAAACTGTTCTGCCTGCGTATCGCCTGCCGGATCTGCGATATAATAGCTTCCGCTCTCATCCGTCTTCAGATAAAACTGAGTCAGGCTGGGTACCAGTGTATTGATATCTTTTACTTTGCCATCATAACATACATATACCACGCAGCTTCCCTCTGCAGGACCTGCTGCGGAATAGGTTTTGATATTGCTGTAGCTTTCCACATAGCTGCTGTCCAGATTGGCCTGTTCCTGCGCAGTATCGATAGAAGGATCCAGCTTTTTCAGTGTCTCCGTGTCCTTATTTGTTCTGGCGGTATAATAAGCCGTCATCATCGTAAGAACCTTTGCATCGTTCTGTACCAGATTTCCGGTCGATGCACTCTGGCTTTCCGTCTCCACGATCACATCTGTATTGACCGTCGTTGTCGCTTCCGTCTGAGACTCCTTCTGTGTTCCGCCGTCGCCTTTTGCAAAATTGGTGATCGTCCGTACCCCAAGCACTGCAACAACAAGTACCAGAACAATCGCAACCCCCAGCAAAATGTATCGCAGATTGTCAGAGATCCACTCCTTGATACCATCCATAAGTTCTTCCTCCGTTCATGCCCCCATATTCTTTTTTAAAAAAAGAACGCACTTGGAGGGATTCGAACCCCCGACACGTGGTACCGGAAACCACTGCTCTATCCCCTGAGCTACAAGTGCATGTTCCAGTCCGCTTCCTGCGGACTACTTTGATATACTAACACAGTTTTTCCGATTTGTCAAAGGTAACATGACAAGAGCTGCCCAAAGCATGGCAGCCCCGTTTTACGAAATTTTCCCACTCCTATTTTCTTTCCAGCTTGTGCAGAATTCTCTGATAAAAATACACGGAATCCGACAGATACTCCTCTTTCATCACTTCATTTTCATTCACATGATGCACCATAGCCTCCAGTTCCTCTTTTGTCATAGAAACAGACGCAGGAACCAGAATACATTCGTGAATGCTGCTTGGAAGAAGCCAGAAATCACTCTGCAGCTTTCTCCCGGCATCCTCAAGGACAGAATCATAGATCATGTTTACCGCACCCAGATAGTTCTCCTGATTCGTCAGAATATACATGGGGATCTTTTCTTCTTTTTCCGGGTCCTTCCTCTCTCCCAGGGTGTTTCCCTGTTCCTTAAGCACCGTTTCTCCCAGACCAAGTATCTCGTTCAGATCGATAAAAGAAGGCGGCAGGATCCGAAGTGTATTCTGCCTTGCGGTCCATAACAGTTCCTCTCGGCTGACGCCCCACTTTTCTCTGTGACTTTCAAACACCAGAATGCTGCCATTTCCCATTTCCTGATTTTCCAGCCGGTAATAACACACAACCGCCAGATCCAGAAACGGGACGTAGGGAACCTGCGTCAGCAGCTCCCGGTTTCTCTCCCGGCTGATCAGTTTACAGGCAAGATGATCTTTTACCTTTTCATAATCCATATAGAAATCTGTCAGAAATGGCTCTTCCAGCCGGTTCCGATCATATACGGATTCCATGTACTCCAGGATCTCAGGTATCGTCACTCCTTCTTGGTACTTCTCATAGAATTCATTGAGATAGATCGTGGGTGCTACTCCTTTTCCTTTTTCACAGATAGAAAGCCCGTCCAGCACCACCGAATTATTCTTTACGATCCGGTGAAGCTCAACCTGCACCTCATTTCCAAGCTTCTCCTTCATTTTGGTCTGTATGCAACAGACAAAATCCTCATAGTTCAAACAATCATCCTTTCTTTGTTTTATTATAAAACTCATGGAAATATGTGCGAACGCACCAGATATCTATTCAGAAGTTTTATATCACAAATGATATCATATACTTCACACAAACGCAAGTGTTTTTTCTGTAAAACAGAAAAATTTTGCAAAAAGAACGCTGAAAATAGAATTCACTCTATTTTCAGCGCACTACCTGTCACAATCCATGCATCAGATAAATTTCTGTTTTTTTACCAGCTGAACAAACTCTCTGTTGTCTTTTGTTCTGACAAACATATTCAGGATATTTTCCACTGCCTCATCGGCCTTCATGCCATTCAGAGCCTTTCTCATAATGTATACTGCTTCCTGCTCCTCCTTATCCAGAAGAAGATCCTCTCTTCTGGTACTGGATTTCGGTATATCGATGGCCGGGAATACCCGTTTTTCCGAAAGTTTTCTGTCCAGAACCAGTTCCATATTTCCGGTTCCCTTAAATTCCTCGTATACCACATCATCCATCTTGCTTCCTGTATCCACAAGTGCCGTTGCAAGGATGGTCAGGCTTCCGCCCTCTCTCATATTTCTTGCAGCTCCGAAGAATCGTTTGGGCATATGAAGCGCCGCAGGATCCAGACCGCCGGACAGGGTTCTTCCGCTGGGCGGTACCACAAGGTTATATGCCCTTGCCAGCCTGGTGATGCTGTCAAGAAGGATCACCACGTCCTTCTGCTGCTCTACCAGACGCTTTGCACGTTCGATCACCATCTCGGAAACCCGTTTGTGATGCTCGGGAAGTTCATCAAAGGTAGAATAAACGACCTCTACATTTTCTCCCACAATGGCTTCCTTAATATCCGTTACTTCCTCGGGACGCTCATCGATCAGCAGTATGATCAGATAAATACCCGGATTATTTCTCAGGACAGACCTGGCAATGTCCTTCAAAAGCGTGGTTTTTCCTGCCTTGGGAGGAGATACGATCATTCCTCTCTGCCCTTTTCCGATGGGTGAGATCAGATCCACGATCCTCATAGACACATCCTTAGGTCCTCTCTCCATCTTCAGTCTCTGATTTGGGAAAATCGGAGTCATCTCTTCAAAATTATACCGTTTTGCCGCATCAGAAGCCGGCCTGCCGTTGATGGCAGTCAGATACAGCAGAGCGCTGAATTTTTCCTGCATGGTCTTTACTCTTGTATTTCCGGAAATGATATCTCCGGTCTTCAGCGAAAATTTGCGGATCTGTGACGGGGATACATAGACGTCATTTTCTCCCGGAAGATAGTGGTTGCTTCGAATAAATCCGTATCCATCCGGCATGACCTCCAGAAATCCTTCCACATTCATTCCGCTGTCCAGAGAAGCCATATCCATCGCCGGCTTGTCCTCTTTTACGCCGCCGCTGTTTTCCTGCTCTGTCTCCTCTTCGGATGTTTCTTCCTTTATATAGCTTTTCTTTGCTGCCTGCGCAGGGAGCGCCTGCTCTGTTTTTTCCTGTTCCTTTTCTTCTTTCTGCTCAGCCGGTTTGTTCTGTTCCGCTTTTGCATCTTCTGCAAGCATCATTTCCACCACTTCCCCTTTACGGGTGGAGGAAGACACCTTCAGACCCCTGGCTTTGGCAATTTCCTTCAGCTGGGTCGCAGAAAGAGACTGATACTGCTCTCGTGTCATATGTTATTCCTTTCTTCTGAAATCAGGTATTTCATAAATACGTTTCAATTTTACCTTTGTTGGATATCTGTCCGAATTGACTTGATGATTCTGAGACATATGTGTATGAACCAGCACTGTCTAAACTATATCACAGGATTTTCCAAAATGCAATCGTATTATGCAAACATTCCTCCCAGCATCCCGCCTGCACCGCATAGCACCAGTGTGGTCAGAATCTGACTGAGCGAGTTTTGTATTCCACCGCCAAATATCCATGACATTGCCAGCAGGAGGATAAAATACAGCACTCCCGTAATCAGTCCCCACAAAAATCTTCTTGTCCGGATTCCTTTTCCAGCCAGGATTCCCCCAAGAAAACAGCTGAGAATATAGATCAGCAAAATTCCAAGAGTGATCAGACTCTCCTTCGGTTCCAGCTGATACAGCAGAAATGCTGTAAATAAAAGCAATACTCCTGTAATCAGATAGGCAGCGATCACAGACCGGATTATAACTCTTGCTTTCATAACGATCCCTCTTTTTTGTACTTCTGATTCAATATATGTGAAAAAGAGGAAAATATGACCCAATCTCAAAATATTGCATAAAATCTGTGTGTTTTCTTGAATTTTCTATCCGGATAGAGTATGATGACCATAATATGACCATATATTTAAAGGAGATGATTTTTTTGAGTTCCAGTGAGGCCGTCCAGCTATGCATGATTATTTTATTGATTTTGCTTTCCGCTTTTTTCTCTTCAGCCGAGACAGCTTTAACTACTGTAAACAAAATAAAAACAAAATCACTGGCAGATTCCGGTGATAAACGGGCACAGACCCTGCTGATCGTAACCTCCGATCCGGGCAGAATGTTAGGTGCGATCCTGATCGGCAACAATCTGGTGAATATTAGTGCTTCTTCCCTGACGACCTCCCTGATGATGAGTTTATTCGGAAGTGTGGGGATCAGTATCGGAACCGGGCTTCTTACCCTTCTGATCCTGATCTTCGGAGAAATATCCCCCAAGACCCTGGCTACTGTCCATGCGGATAAGCTGGCCCTTTCCTACGCAGGAATCATCCTGCTGATCATGCGGATCCTGACCCCCGTGATTTTTCTTACCAATCAATTATCCGGTCTGGTTCTGAAACTTTTAAGGGTCGATCCCAACGACCACAGGGATGTGATGACCGAAAATGAACTCCGAACCTACGTGGACGTAAGCCATGAGGACGGAGTGATCGAACAGGAAGAAAAACAGATGATTTACAACGTGTTTGATTTCGGTGATACCCAGGCAAAGGATATTATGGTCCCCCGTGTGGATATGGCTTCCGTAGATGTAAATGCATCCTACCAGGAAGTGCTGAATCTTTTCAAAACAGAAAAATTCACCAGACTTCCCGTCTATGAAGACAGTGTGGATAACGTGATCGGCGTTCTGAATATCAAAGATCTGCTGTTCCACACAGGTGAAGCCTTTTCGATCCGCAGCCTGATGAGGGAACCCTATTTTACTTACGAATTCAAAAAAACCTCCGAACTGATGGAAGAAATGCGTCAGGCATCCATCAATTTTACCATTGTCCTGGACGAATACGGTGCGACAGCCGGTCTGATCACACTGGAAGACCTGCTGGAAGAAATTGTAGGTGAGATCCGGGATGAATATGATAAAGATGAAGAAAATCTGATTCAGAAGATCTCTGAGAAAGAATATCTGATCGAAGGCTCCATGAAACTGGATGATGTAAACGATGCTCTGGATCTTTCCCTTCACTCCGAAGACTATGATTCCCTGGGCGGTCTGATCATTGAGAATCTGGATCATCTGCCGGGAGTAGGCGAAGAGATCACCACCGAAACCGGTATCCGGCTGGTCGTGGACTCCGTTGATAAAAACAGAATTGATAAAGTCCGGATGTTTTTACCGGAATAGTATTGTGGGAGACATACACCTGTATGTCTCCCACATTTTTATCGTTTGCGGATCACCTTTGCAGGACACTTCTCTGCACATTTTCCGCACTTCTTACATTTCTCCTGATCGATCACTGCCACATTTCCGTTCATGGAAATGGCTTCGCATTCACACTGCTTCACGCATGCGGTACATCCGAGGCATCCCGCACTGCAGGCTTCCTTCACTGCCTTGCCCTTTTCCTGGGAACTGCACTGTACCACATATTCCGCTGTATCGGGGATCAGAGCGATCAGACCGTTGGGGCATGCCTGTACACATTTGCCGCACCCTACACATTTGGTTCTGTCCACCACTGCCACTCCGTTTACCACACGGATCGCATCAAACTGACATTGCTTCATACAGGTACCAAAGCCCATGCATCCATTGATACATTTCTTTGTTCCCCTTCCGGGAATCACGGCTGCCGCACGGCAGTCCCGGATTCCGTAATAGTTTGCTTTCTCCTGTGCATGATCACAGTCACCTGCACATTTCACAAAAGCGACCTTCTTCACCACGTCACCGGCGTCCACTCCCATGATAGCACTGATCTTTGCTGCCACCGGAGCACCTCCCACGGGACAAGCGTTTACCGGTGCCTCTCCTTTGGCAATTGCTGCTGCCAGACCGTCACATCCCGGATAACCGCAGCCGCCGCAGTTATTTCCCGGAAGCTCTGCTCTTACAGACACTTCTTTTTCATCTACTTCCACTTTGAATTTCTCGCCGGCGGTAACCAGAAGAAATCCTACAATCAGGCCCACAACGCCAACCGCTGCCGCAGCCAGAATAATTGCTGTCATACTATTTCTCCTCCTTGGTTCAGATTCAGATCAAACCGGCAAATCCGTTGAATGCGATGGCCATCAAAGCTGCGGTAAACAGAACAATGGGCATTCCCTTAAACGGACCGATAATATGATTGTGCTCATTTCTCTCACGGATTCCTGCCATGATCACGATGGCGATCGTAAATCCCACAGAAGTACCGATACCATTCACTACGCTGCTGACAAAATCATATTCCTTCTGTACATTGGTAAGTGCTACACCCAGCACAGCACAGTTGGTAGTGATCAGCGGAAGATAGACACCAAGTGCCTGATATAAGGCCGGGCTTGATTTCTTTAAAAACATCTCCACAAACTGAACCAGCCCTGCAATGACAAGAATGAACACGATGGTCTGCAGATACTGAAGATCCAGCGGTGTCAGCACAAAGCTGTAGATCAGGCTGGCGATCGCAGATGCAATGGTGATTACGAAAATAACTGCCAGCCCCATGCTGGCTGCTGTCTTCACCTGCTTGGAAACTCCAAGGAACGGGCAAAGACCGTAGAACTGACTCAGTACAACGTTATTTACCAATGCTGCACCTACCAATAGTAAAATCATTTCTGACACGTCTATCCCTCCTTACTGTTTCTGTTCTGCTGTCCGGTCAGAACATGCATGCTTGCCGCAGCTGCAGCAGTCGCCGTCACAGCCCTCTACTTTTTTGCTGCTGTTGTTCCTGATATTCAATCCGTTCAGGATTGCGATCAATGCTCCCAGTACGATAAATGCTCCCGGGGCTCTGACAAAAATACTTACCGGCTGATATCCGGAAGGCATCACATGGAAGCCAAGTACTGTGCCTGCACCGATCAGTTCCCTAAAGAATCCGATCAATGTCAGAGCCAGAGTAAATCCAAGTCCCATACCAATTCCGTCACAGGCAGCCAGCGCCGGTGTGGATTTGTTGGCATAAGCTTCTGCACGGCCGAGAATGATACAGTTTACCACGATCAGCGGAATGTACAGTCCCAGCGCATCATACAGAGAAGGAATGAAAGCTTTCATAAGAAGCTCCACCACAGTAACCAGAGAAGCAATGACTACGATGTAGGCCGGAATTCTCACCTGATCCGGAATCATTTTCCGAAGCAGGGAGATCAGAAGATTGGAGAATACCAGAACCACCATGGTAGAAAGTCCCATTCCGATGCCGTTCTTCATGGATGTGGTCACCGCAAGTGTAGGGCACATACCAAGCACCAGGATAAAGGTAGGATTCTCTTTTATGATACCATTATAAATTCGTTCCACATATTTATTCATTCTGCATCCCCCCTACTCTGCCCCGCTGCCGATCAGATACAGAGCAGCGTTCATGGCGTTGGTTACAGCCGTAGAAGTAATGGTAGCACCACTGATTGCCTGAATCTGATTATCTGCAGAAGCTGCTTCCTTCGTCAGTTCAAAGCTTTCCACCGTTTTTCCTACATACTGATTCATAAAGTCAGGCTGCGTAGCATTCATACCAAGTCCCGCAGTCTCATTGATCGTCAGGAATTCCATTCCGGTGATCTGTCCATCCGCAGAAATGCCGGTACTGATAGATACTTCACCGCCGAAACCGTCTTTACTTGTGACATTCACTACATAACCTGCCATATTTCCGGAAGCATCCATTCCTCTGAATACTCCGTCATATCGGATATTGCCGAATTTTCCGTCTGCAACGGTACCGTCTTCCGATGTTACTGCTGCAATCAGCTCATCCATATTTTCTGCCACTTCAAAGCTCTCCGCTTCCGGGCATACCGATGCGAATGCCTCAGCCTGTGCTTCCAGTTCCGCCTTTTCAATGGGCCCCCTGGTCAGCTGATAGACTCCTCCAAGAGCAAGACCGGAGATCAGTGTGATCACCAGCAGAGTTGCTGCAGGCCGGTAAGCCTTAAGAGAAACTCCCTTCTTTCCTTCCAGTGCACCTGCCTCATAGCCAAAGGCTGTCGGCATGGTGATCTTTTCGATCAGCGGAACAAGAAGGTTGCCAATGATGATGGCATAGGATACTCCTTCTGCTGTTGCACCGAAGGTACGAAGCACACCGGTCAGCACACCAAGAAGGATTCCGAATAAGATCTTTCCATTGGTCGTGATCGGACTGCTGACATAATCTGTTGCCATAAAGAATGCTCCAAGCATCAGACCGCCGCTAAAAAGCTGAACACCCAAGAATGCCGGATCCAGTCCATGTCCGCCGAAGATCGCTTCAAAAATCACAAAAGATACCAGATAACATACCGGGATGTGCCAGGTGATCACTTTACGGATGATCAGATAAACTCCGCCGATAATCAAAGCCAGTGCACAGACCTCACCGATACAGCCCCCGATCAATCCAAGAAAACTTGCTGCCACATTTGTCTTTTCTCCGGCTGCCGCAGCTGCCAGAGGAGTAGCACCGGTCACTCCGTCCACTGCGAAATTACCCATAATACCGGTAAAGGAAATCAGCAGGAAACATCTGGCACCCAGTGCCGGATTCATAAAGTTCTGGCCGATTCCTCCAAAAAACTGTTTTACAAACAGAATCGCAAATGCACTTCCGAGTACAGGAATCCAGAGCGGTACCGAAGGCGGAAGATTCATACCAAGAAGCAGTCCTGTCACCAGCGCACTGCCGTCTGAGATCGTCACCTTCTGTTTTGTCAGCTTCTGCCAGGCATATTCTGTAAGAAGTGCCGTGGCAATGGAAATCAGCAGAATCACACCGGCATACAGTCCAAACCGGTATACACCAAACAGCGCTGCCGGAAGAAGGGCGATCACAACATCATACATAATGCTTCGGGTAGATTCCTTTCCCCTGATATGCGGGGATGAGGATATATTCAAAAATCCGTTCACAATTGTTCCCTCCTATCCTTTCTTGCGCCGGTCTGCCATAACAGCCTGACGCATCATTTTAAATCCCTGTGTCAGCGGACGCCTTGCAGGGCATATATATGTACAGCTTCCGCATTCATAGCATTCCATACCATGCAGAGCCACAAAACGTTCCTTGTCAAAATGTTCTGACGCATCCATCAGTTTCTGAGGTACCAGACGTGCCGGACAGGCATCCACGCAGCGTCCGCAGCGGATACAGGCCGTCTCCTGGTAACGCTCCACATCGTCTGCCATCAGACAGGTCAGGGCAGAAGATGTCTTCATCACAGGCACCTGCAGCGTGGATAAGGACATACCCATCATCGGCCCTCCGGAGATCACTTTCTTCACTCCGTCTTTCAGACCTCCTGCTGCTTCCACAAGTTCTTCATAACAGGTACCGATCTTTACATTATAATTGGCCGGCTGGCTGATTCCCGCTCCCGTCACCGTAAAGATTCTTCGCATCAGCGGTGTACTCTCGCAGACTGCCATATGAATGGCGATCACTGTATCCACATTGTCCACGATACAACCCGCATCTGCCGGCAGCTTTGTGGAATTAATCTTTCTTCCGGTCACTGCATAGATGAGGTTTCGCTCACCGCCCTGCGGATACTTCGTCTTCATGGGACATACTTCTATCCTGCTCTCGTTCTGAACCAGTTTCTGAATATTACTGATTCCCTGAGGCTTATTCTCTTCAATGGCGATCACACCTTTTGCCTTCGGGAACATCTGCAGCATGACTTTCAGACCGCTGACGATCTTTTCCGGCTCCTCCAGCATCATACGATAGTCACTGGTCAGGTACGGCTCACACTCTGCTCCGTTAACAATGATGTAGTCGATGGCATCCGGATTCTTGGGCATCAGTTTTACATGAGTCGGGAAACCTGCTCCTCCAAGTCCCACGATTCCCGCAGCCTTCACTGCATCAAGAATCTCCTCATTGGTCATCTTTGTATAATCCCGGTACTGTCCCAGTCCCTCAACCGGTGTATAGTTCCCATCATTTTCTATAATAACGGACATCACTTTTGCACCGGAAACCGTCAGTCTGGGTTCCACACCTTTTACGGTTCCTGATACGGAGCTGACAATATTAGCCGAAACAAATCCACCGGCCTGGGCGATCATCTGCCCCATCAGCACCTGATCCCCCTTTTTCACCACAGGCATGGCAGGAGCACCAATGTGCTGGGAAACGGGAAATACCAGTTCTCCCTTTGGCAGATATGTCTGAACCGGACTGTCCTTTGTGAAGCTCTTCCCGTCATTGGGATGAACGCCACCAATAAATGTCGCTAATTTCATACCTTCCTCTCCTTCTTAATTCTAAATTCTATAACTCTTATTCTAATAGGAACATCTACATTTTTCAACACAAAACTTACAATTGCACGTCATAAAACACAAAAAACTCCCTGCTGCGAAGGAGTTTTTTGTTAAACTTTTACCAATTCCATAAAATGGATATTTCTGCTATTTTCTCAGCCGTAAATGCCTGTCGCGGCTGCGATCGTATCACTGATATGGACTACCGCAGCAGAAGGCTGATAACCTGATGTTCCGTAAAGGAATTCGTGAAGTGCGGATACATTGGACGCAAGATCAATGGGAATCACACAATCACCTGCCGCAAGCTCCGCCGTTGTCTTCTCAAAAGGAAATCCTTCCGTCTCTCCTATGGAAAAGCTGCCCGCTCCGGCTGCGATCTTTAAAAGCTCCGTATAGGACAGGCTTGTGGATACCAGAGGAAGGATCGTATCCAGCGCTTTATTCAGTGTCAGCAGATCGCTTCTCTTTGCCTTTTCTGCCACCTGTTCCAGCACAGTCCGCTGTCTCTCTGTCCTCTCATAATCCAGTCCGATATAGCGGATCCTGCTGTATGCCAGCGCCTGCATTCCGTTCAGATGCTGAATTCCCGGTCCCGGCACATCCTCACATTCTTTTCCCAGAACCTGTCTTCCCTCCACCAGGTAACCGTTCAGCCACTGCACTTCTCCCTCTGTCAGGTTGATATCCACACCGCCAAAAAGATCTACCGCCTCGACCAGCGCCTCAAAGTTTACCGTCACATAATCCGTAATGTTCAGGTCCAGATTTTTATTCAGCATACTCAGTGCCTGCTCCGCTCCGCCGATCGCATATACTTCCGTGCACTTGCGGTAACTGCCGGTTCCGTCATCCAGATAGGTATCCCGGTAAACAGACACCAGTTTTACCTCCTTTGTGCTGTCATTGATGCTGCAGATCATGATCGTATCGCTGTTGGTTCCCGACTCCAGCTGACCGCTTCTGGAATCCACACCAAACAATGCGATATTGGTATATCCGGACATGTTCTCTATTTCGTTCTTCGGAATGTTCTCATTTTTTACTACCTTATCCTCTGCAATGCTGCCTCTTCCCAGCTTTGCCACCTTCGCCGCCGCAAAAAGTGCGGCTGCCATGATCAGAAGCACCAGTACTTCCATCAGGAACCGAATCTTCCTGAATCTCTTTTTTCTTCTTCCTCTCATCGGCACCTCCCCAGACTGATGATTTCGGGTGTTATCCCGGAAAATGATTATAAAGTATACCACAGACATCAGAAAACCTCAAGAAAGGCTTGCTTTTTTCAGATTTTACGGTACAATCTTATTTGTTAAACTATGTATATTTTTTTAGAATGAGGTATGATCATGATTAGTGCAAACAACGTGACCCTGCGAATAGGAAAAAAAGCATTGTTCGAAGACGTAAATATCAAATTTACAGAGGGCAACTGCTACGGACTCATCGGTGCCAATGGTGCCGGTAAATCTACTTTTCTTAAAATACTGTCCGGTAAGCTGGAGACCACAAAAGGAGAAGTTGTCATCACTCCCGGCCAGCGTCTTTCCGTACTGGAACAGGACCACTTTAAATATGATGAGTATCCGGTTCTGGATACCGTCATCATGGGCAACAAACGTCTCTATGAAATCATGAAAGAGAAGGAAGCCATTTACGCAAAAGAAGATTTCACAGATGAAGACGGGATCCGCGCCAGTGAACTGGAAGGCGAATTTGCCGAGATGAACGGCTGGGAAGCAGAATCCGATGCGGCACAGCTTCTCAACGGCCTCGGGATTGACACAGACCTGCATTATATGACGATGAAGGATTTAAACGGCAGTGAAAAAGTGAAAGTTCTTCTGGCAAAAGCTCTGTTCGGCAACCCGGATATCCTGCTTCTGGACGAGCCCACCAACCACCTGGACATGGCTGCCATCGAATGGCTGGAGGAATTCCTGATTGATTTTCCCAACACCGTGATCGTAGTATCCCATGACCGTTATTTCCTGAATAAGGTCTGCACTCACACCGCTGACATCGATTACGGTAAGATCCAGCTGTATGCCGGCAATTACGATTTCTGGTATGAATCCAGCCAGCTGATGATCAAACAGATGAAGGAAGCCAACAAGAAAAAAGAAGAAAAGATCAAGGAGCTGCAGGAGTTCATCTCCCGTTTCAGCGCCAACGCTTCCAAATCCAAACAGGCGACCTCCAGAAAACGTGCTCTGGAAAAGATCGAGCTGGATACCATCAAGCCTTCCAGCCGAAAATATCCCTACATTGATTTCCGCCCCAACCGTGAGATTGGAAATGAGGTACTTTCTGTGGAAAACCTCTCTAAGACCATCGACGGTGTAAAGGTGCTGGATAACCTGACCTTTACCCTGAATCGTGATGACAAGGTTGCTCTGGTAGGCGGAAACGAACTGGCCAAGACCACACTGATGCAGATCCTGATGGGAGAAATGGAGCCGGATTCCGGAAGCTTCAAGTGGGGTGTCACCACCTCCCAGGCTTATTTTCCAAAGGACAGCACCAAAGAATTCGATAATGACCTGATCATCGTAGACTGGCTGACCCAGTATTCCGAAATCAAAGATGTCACCTATGTCCGCGGTTTCCTGGGCCGTATGCTGTTTGCCGGTGATGACGGTGTCAAAAAAGTAAAGGTATTATCCGGAGGAGAAAAAGTAAGATGCCTTCTTTCCAAGATGATGATCTCCGGTGCCAATGTGCTGCTCTTTGATGAGCCCACCAACCATCTGGATATGGAATCCATCTCTTCCTTAAATACAGGAATGATCAAGTTCCCCGGTGTCATGATCTTTGCATCCCGTGACCACCAGCTTGTTCAGACTACCGCCAACAGGATCATGGAGATCCTGCCGAACGGTACCATGATCGACAAGATCACTTCCTATGATGAATACCTGGCAAGCGATGAGATGGCGAAAAAACGTCAGGTATATACTGCTGCTAATCAGCCGGAAGACAATTAAAAGCTTCAGACAACACAACTGAATCAGAACGAAGATCTGCCCGGCTTTCAAAAGAAAAAGAGGATTTATGAATATGAAACGCTATTTCGGAGACCGGCAGTTCTACCGTTCTATGCTGGTCATTGCCATTCCGATCATGATTCAGAACGGCATTACCAACTTCGTCAGCCTTCTGGATAATATCATGGTAGGTCAGATGGGAACCTCCCAGATGTCCAGTGTTTCCATTGTGAATCAGCTGATCTTTGTTTACAATCTCTGCATTTTCGGTGGTCTTTCCGGCGCAGGCATCTTTTCCGCACAGTACGTGGGGAAAAGAGATATGGACGGCCTTCGCCACACCGTACGGATCAAGCTCTGGATCGGAGCCATCATCACTGCTCTGGGACTGCTCATTTTCCATTTTGGAGGCAGTTCCCTGATCGATCTCTATTTAAGAGGTCAGGCTGATGCCGGAAATGCCGCAGAGACTCTGGAATTTGGAAACGAATATCTGACCGTCATGCTGACAGGACTGCTTCCTTTCTGTATCTCTCAGATCTATGCCAGTACATTAAGAGAGACCGGTGAAACCATGCTTCCTATGAAAGCCGGTGTCATTGCGGTCTTTGTCAATCTGTTATTTAACTATATCCTGATTTTCGGACATTTCGGTGCTCCTGCCCTTGGAGTGACCGGTGCCGCCATCGCCACCGTGATCTCCCGTTTTGTGGAGTGTTTTATCGTTGTATACTGGACTCACCGTCATCAGGAAAAAAATCCATATATCGTGGGCCTGTATCGTTCCCTTTATATTCCGGCGGATCTGATAAAAAACGTGATCATCAAAGGTACGCCCCTTCTGATCAACGAAACCCTCTGGTCTGCTGCCATGGCATTTTTACTGCAGTGTTACTCCATTCGTGGACTCTCGGTCATCGCTGCCATGAACATCAACAGCACTCTGCAGAACATCTTTAATATCGTGTTTATTTCCATGGGAAGTACCGTATCCATTATCCTTGGACAGCAGCTGGGTTCCGGTAAAATGGAGACTGCAAGAATTTCCGCACGGTGGATGATCGTCTTCTCCACCCTGACCAGCATCGGCACCGGTCTTCTTATGACCGCTTTCTGCCGGGTCTTCCCATTGTTTTTCAATACCTCCCGGGAGGTACGGATTCTGGCAGGAGAACTGATTCTGGCAAATGCGCTTACTATGCCACTGTTCGCCTTCACCAATGCCTCCTATTTTACTCTGCGCTCCGGAGGAAAAACGGTAATTACATTCCTGTTTGACAGTTTTTATGTATGGCTGGTAAACATTCCTCTGGCCTACTGCCTGAGTCACTTCACAGCTCTGCCTGTTGTGCTGGTCTATCTCATTGTACAGGGCAGCGAGATCATCAAATGTACTGTAGGAGGCATTATGGTGAAAAAGGGAATCTGGCTCAATAATATTGTCGGTGATTAAAACGTTCATTTTCACATATCAATGCCCTCTTCTCTCTTATTCTATCTCTTTTCTACGATCTCACCCTGTTTCTTATAGATGCTTCCTGCCTTGATCACACCTCTTACGCAGGACACCGGATAAATCTGGGATCCTTTTCCAACTACTGTTCCCGGATTCAGGACAGAGTTGCAGCCCACTTCCACATGATCGCCTAACATGGCTCCGAATTTTTTAAGGCCTGTAGGGATCTGCTCCTCCCCGTCCTTTACCACAACCAGAGTCTTATCTGACTTCACGTTGGACGTAATGCTTCCGGCTCCCATGTGAGCCTTATATCCCAGAATGGAATCTCCCACATAATTATAGTGGGGCACCTGTACTTTATTAAACAGAACCACATTTTTCAGCTCTGTAGAGTTTCCCACAACAGCCCCTTCTCCCACGATTGCATTGCCCCGGATAAAGGCACAGTGACGAACCTCCGCTTCCTTACCGATAATTGCCGGGCCGTTAATAAACGCTGTAGGTGCTACTTTCGCCGTTTTTGCGATCCACACATTTTCTCCTCGTTTTTCATATTCCTCTTCACTCAGTGTTTTGCCAAGTTCCAGAATAAAGGCGCTGATCTTCGGCAGTACCTCCCACGGATACTCTGCCCCTTCAAAAAGATCCTTTGCGATCGTTTCCTCCAGTGTATACAGATTGCTGATCTTTGCTGTTTCCATTTTCCTTTTTCCTCCTTCTCTTATTTTGCCGCTGATTTTTTATAAAATCGGGCTGATGCATCAAAATAATCCTTTAATGCATATTGATGGTTATTATGTAATACCGCTTCTGTCCTGCTTTTAATAAAATGCTCCAGTTTCTTCATATATTCTTCCGGAGTGATGGTTCCTTCCGCCACATAAGTCAGCCCCTTCTCCCAGCTGGCTGTCAGATCCGGATTCAAAAGGGAACGGATCGACACACTGACTACATCAAAGATCATTTCTCCCAGTAGAGTTGGCGTAAGCACCTGCGTCTTTTTGTTCAAAGCAATGTATTTGTTGGCGATCAGTTTTTTCAGGATCTCCGCACGGGTCGCACTGGTACCGATCCCGCTTCCTTTGATCTGTTCCCGCAGTTCTTCATCCTCGATCAGCTGCCCGGCATTTTCCATAGCCAGGATCATGGAACCGGAATTATACCGCTTGGGCGGTGAAGTCTCCCCTTCCTTGATTTCCAGCTTCTTCACCGGCAGCACAGTTCCCTTTTTCATCGAAAGCAGTGTCTCCAGAAGTGCCGGATCCAGCGAATCTTCCCGGTTTTTCTTTACATCTGCCACCTTCAGATATCCTTCCTGCTCCAGCACCCTGAAAGAAGAAAAGAACTTCTCTTTTCCCATCACCGTAACCAGACTGATCTTCCGGTACACAGCCGCCGGATAGAAAATACTGAGGAACCGCCGTGCGATCAGTTCATAGACCTTCACTCCGCGTTCTGCCACACTTTTTAATGCTCCAAGCCCCTGACCGGTAGGCACAATGGCATAATGATCCGTGATCTGCTTATCATTTACATATCTTGTCTTGCTGATTCCTTTATAGGTGCCCTGCTCCAGCACCTCGGCCGCAAACCCGGCCACCCGTTCAAATCCGGTCAGACCCCGGATATTTTTGTGGATCTCTTTTGCCACCGCTGTGGAAAGGACACGGGCATCCGTTCTTGGATAAGTCACCAGTTTTTTTTCATACAATTCCTGTACGATCCGAAGTGTCTCATCAGGACTGATCTTAAAAAGCTTTGAGCACTCGTTCTGAAGCTCTGCCAGATTAAAAAGAAGGGGTGGATTTTTATTCTCCTTCTTTTTCTCAATGCTCTCTGCCACAGCCTCCAGCGCAGCAGTCTCCGATAACTGCCGGATCAGTTCCTGCGCATCTTCTTTTTTCAGGAATCCGTTTTCCTTATAAAGCTTCGGGGACTGAAACCAGGCAGATCCTTCCACTGCCCGAAATTCCCCTTCCACTTCTTTCCCGCCGCAGTCTAAAGTATTCACCACCCGATAAAATGGAGTTTTCACAAACTGCCGGATCTCCCGCTCCCTGCGCACTACCATTCCCAGCACACAGGTCATAACCCTTCCTACCGAGATCACCGTATATCGGGTATTGAGATAATTCGAGATCACATTTCCGTATTTCAGTGAGAGCAGCCTGGAGAAATTAATTCCCATCAGATAGTCTTCCTTTGCCCTTAAATAGGCTGCATCTGAGAGATGATCGTATTCTGACAGGTCTTTTGCCGTCTTAATTCCCCTCAGGATCTCCTCCTCTGTCTGAGAATCGATCCACACACGTTTTCTGTGCTTGCAGCTTTTATCCACTTCGGCCTGCTGTTCTACCAGACGGTAAATATATTCTCCTTCCCGTCCCGAGTCGGTGCAGACATAGATCGTGTCAATATCCGGCCGGTTTAAAAGCCCGCTGACAATATCAAACTGCTTCGATACCTGGGGAATGACCTCATATAAAAATTTATCCGGTAAAAAAGGAAGTGTCGCCAGGCTCCACTTCTTATATTTTTCATCGTAAACCTCGGGATAGCTCATAGTGACCAGATGCCCCACGCACCAGGTGATCACCGCCTGGTCTCCTTCCAGGTACCCATCCCGTCTTGCGGTCTTCACCTTCAGTGCCTTGGCAAATTCCTGTGCCACACTGGGTTTTTCCGCAATAAATAACGCTTTCGCCATAAAATCTTCACCTATTCACTATATTCACGCTTTAAAAAATGGTGTCTGCCGATACAGAAAAACACGACTCCAAACACCAGATACAGAGCCGACACCAGCCATAACAGAACAGACTTTCCCGAAAACAGCGTATGGTCAAACAACGTAAATACCGTGACATATTTCAGGAAAAACAATTCCGGCACCAGAAAATAGCCCAGATACAAAAGATACTGCAGAACCGGGATTCCGACTGCCAGTTTCAGATAAAAAGAAGTCTTTTTTGTCAGTACGGCAATCAGAAAACAGAAACCGCCCCAGAAGATCTGAAGACAGAAGCCGCCCATATTCAGCAGAAGATAAGTTTCCCTGCTCCACACTCCTGTCAGACTGTAAACCTTTGCCGCACATCCCAGCAGTACGGATATACCCATCAGCACAACTGCCCCACCTGTCAGAAACAGGATCTTGGCCCCAATCATTTTCTCCGGACTGATCTGTGTGGACAGGATAAAATCCATGGTTCCCTCCTGCCTGCATCTGACGATCAGACTCCATGCAAGGATCATCTGCAGTGCCAGAGGAAAGATGATCACCGGTATGGTATCCCAGAATATATCGGAGATCTGGATCAGCTTCATCTCACAGATTCCTGCTGCCAGCAGAAGACTGAACATCTGTCCCGCAAACACCGTCAGCAGATATTTTCCATTGATCTTAAGATCCTGTTTTAGCATGGGTATGTTAAGCATACACTCTACCTCCATAAATATGGACAAAGGCTTCATCCAGTTTCATAGGAACCGGCTCGATACCGGTCACATCATAATGGGACAGAACCCTGATCAATGGCCCCATCTCCCCCTGGATCGTAACGACCACACTCCTGTCTTTCATGGTCTTGATCTCAAATTCCTCTTTGGAAAACTGCATTGCCGTCCTGCTGCTGCCAAACTGGATCATAAAATCACGGTACATATTTTCCCGCAAGGTCTCCATATCCCCTATGTATGCCACATTTCCCCGATCCAGAAGCGCCACCCGGTCACAGGTAATATCCGCCCCTGTCACGGAGTCTGTAGTCAGGATCACCATCCTGTTCTTTTCTTTTTCCTCCAGGATCAGATTGACCAGAACCGTTCTTGCCTTCTCATCCAGATATAAAAAGGGCTGATCCAGAAGGAGCACCTGGGGATTGTGCATCATAGCACAGATCAGACCTGTTTTTTTCACATCCATCCTGCTCATTTTCCCGATCTTCTGATCCAGGTCCACATCCAGCTTAACTGCCAGTTCAAACATTCTCTCCAGATTTTTTATTCTTCGCATCTGCGCCATACTTTTCAGGAACTGTTTTCCTGTCAGATCACCGGGAAGAGTAAATTTCTGCGGAAGATACCCCATAATTTTATGAAGGGAAAGACTGTCTTTTACACAGTCTTTCCCATTAATGGCACATCTTCCCTTTGTACATTCCTCAAAACCCATAAGCATACGAAGAGCAGTGGACTTTCCGGATTCCTTCGGCCCTATAAAACCAAACACTTCCCCCTCTTCCACTTCAAATGAAAAGTCGAATATTCCTTTTCCGCTCCCATAGCTCTTTGTCAGGTTTTTAAATCGTATCATTCATATATCCCTTATAATTTATACTGTATTTCCTGTTTATTTTGCCTGGATATATCCCAGAGATGTCAGTGCTTCCGCACAGAGTACTGCGCCGCCTGCCGCACCTCTTACGGTATTGTGGGACAGTCCGACGAATTTGAAATCATAAATGGTATCTTCTCTCAGTCTTCCGATGGAAACACCCATGCCTCTTTCATAATCCACATCCTCTTTTACCTGGGGACGATTATCTTCTTCCATATAACGGATAAACTGCTTCGGTGCACTGGGAAGTTCCTTTTCCTGGGGAAGTCCCTTGAAGTTCACCAGTTTTTCGATCAGCTGCTCTTTGGTCGGTTTCTTTCTGAATTTTACAAATACCGCTGCGGTATGACCATTCAGCACCGGAACACGGATGCACTGGCAGGTGATCTTCGGTTCTTCCGCTTTCACGATCACACCGTCTTTGAGTTCTCCAAGGATACGAAGCGGTTCCTGCTCAGATTTTTCTTCCTCTCCTCCGATGTAGGGAATGATATTCTCTACCATCTCCGGCCATTCCTTAAAAGTCTTTCCTGCTCCGGAAATTGCCTGATAAGTGGTAGCTACTACCTCATAGGGTTCAAACTCTCTCCATGCTGCCAGACAGGGCGCATAGCTCTGGATGGAACAGTTGGGTTTTACTGCGATGAAGCCTCTGGTAGTTCCCAGACGTTTCTTCTGATACGGAATCACCTCGAAATGCTGGGGATTGATCTCCGGAATGACCATGGGAACATCCGGTGTCCATCTGTGTGCGCTGTTATTGGACACTACCGGTGTCTCTGTCTTGGCATAGGCTTCCTCGATGGCACGGATCTCATCTTTGGACATATCCACTGCTGAGAATACAAAATCTACTCCTGCTGCTACTTTCTCCACTTCATTCACATTCATAACAACGATCTTCTTTACTGCTTCCGGCATGGGTGTAGTCATTTTCCATCTTCCGCCCACAGCCTCTTCATATGTTTTGCCTGCACTTCTTTCGCTGGCTGCCAGTGTCACTACCTCAAACCAGGGATGGTTTTCCAGCAGAGAAATAAATCTCTGTCCTACCATTCCGGTAGCACCTAAAATACCGACTCTTAATTTTCCACTCATAATCTTCTCCTCCGTCTATTCATAATCCTCTAAGTATTTTTTATTCTGCCCGATCACATTTCTCATGGATGCCTCGGAAGGCGCACCGATGGTCTGCCGTTTTTCCACGCAGGTCTTCAGGCTGATCGCTTCATAGATATCCTCCCGAAATACCGGACTGATGGTCTTTAGCTCCTCCAGAGACATGTCATCAATGGCAATGTCTTTCTCAATGCAGTAAAGTACCAGTCTTCCCACAATACTGTGGGCATCCCGGAATGGCACACCGTGATTTACCAGATAATCCGCTGCATCCGTTGCATTGGTAAAACCGTTTTTCGCACTGTCTTCCATGACATTCTTTCGGAACTTCATGGTAGAGATCATTCCTGTAAACAGTGCCAGACACCCTTTTACCGTATCAATGGCATCAAAGGTGAGTTCTTTGTCTTCCTGCATGTCCTTATTGTAGGCCAGCGGAAGTCCCTTCATGGTAGTGAGAATGGACACCAGGGCACCATACACTCTTCCTGTTTTCCCCCTTACCAGCTCCGCAATATCCGGATTCTTTTTCTGGGGCATGATGCTGCTTCCTGTACTGTAGGCATCATCGATCTCCACAAACCGGTATTCGTTGCTGTTCCAGATGATGATCTCCTCACAGAACCGGCTCAGATGCATCATGATCGTAGAAAGTGCCGACAGAAGCTCGATCACATAATCCCTGTCTGCCACGGAATCCATACTGTTCAGCGTCGCTCCTGTAAAATTCAGAAGCTCTGCCGTATATTCTCTGTCCAGCGGATAGGTGGTACCTGCCAGGGCACCGCTTCCCAGCGGGCAGTAATTCATTCTTTTATAAATATCATTCAGCCTCTCGTGATCCCTTTTGAACATTTCAAAATAGGCACCCAGATGATGTGCCAGGGTAATGGGCTGTGCTTTCTGAAGATGGGTAAATCCCGGCATATACGTATGGATATGTTCCTCCATCATGGAAAGCAGTGTGTTCAGAAGCTCCCTGATAAGACTGTTGAGTTCTCTGATCTCATCTCTCGTATACAGCTTCATATCCAGAGCCACCTGATCATTCCTGCTTCGTCCTGTGTGAAGCTTCTTTCCCGCATCTCCGATCCGTTCGATCAGATTCGCTTCCACAAAGCTGTGAATATCCTCATATTCATCTGTGATCATAAGAGTTCCGTTTTCCACATCACGCAAAATGCCGTCGATGCCCTCCAGGATCTGATCTCTTTCCTCTTCCGTAAGGATCCCCTGCTTTGCCAGCATCCTCACATGTGCTCTGCTTCCTTCCATATCCTGCTTATAAAACTTCTGATCAAAGGAAATGGATGCGTTAAATCGATATACCAGTTTGTCCGTCTCTTTTGTGAAACGTCCTCCCCAAAGCTGTGCCATAACTGTTCCTCTTTTCACCCGGCCGTCTGCGGCCTGTTTTCTTTACTCCACTAAAGCATATTATTTTGTAGTCTACCACATTTCCCCGTCAGTATCAAGAACTTTCCTGTCTTTCCCGCTCCTGTTTTGAAAACACGCAGCCGCAGTAGTTCTGCCTGTACAGTCCGTACTCTTTTGACAGCTCTGTGGAACGTTTGTATCCGTTCTTTTTTTTGAAATCGGAAGGAAGCCACAAAACCCCATATTTTTCTGCCATCTGCTCTCCAATCTCATTTAATCTGTCCGCATTTTTCAAAGGACTGATGGTGAGAGTAGTGGTAAAATAATCCATATCCATTTCTTTTGCCAGACGGGCCGTCTCCTCAAGGCGCAGCGCATAGCAGGCAAAGCATCTTTGTCCTCCCTCCGGCTCCTGTTCCAGTCCCTTTACCGCCTGGTAAAACTGCTTCGGAAAAAAATCGCCTTCCAGGAACGAAACCGGATGCACAGTGGGCAGCATCCCGATAAAATTCTGCTGCTCCTCTACTCTTTTTCTGTACTCTTCCTCCGGAAAGATATTGGGATTGTAGTAGAACACCGTGATCTGAAAATACCGGCTTAAATACTCCAGCACATAACTGCTGCAGGGTGCACAGCAGCTGTGAAGACAGAGTGTGGGTACCCTGCACTCTTTCTGATTTTCTGCAATGATCTGTTCCAGCTCCTTCTGGTAATTCCGCTTGTTCACCTTGTCATCCTTTCTATTCTTTCCAGCAGTTCTCTTCTCCGTCCGGACAGCTTTAATGCATCGCTGTGAGTGAAAAAAGGTTCACATCCAAACCGGCCGATAAACTCCATGGCGGCAGCATTTCTGCCAAGATCCGCTGTCAAAAGCTCCATCTCCGGTCCTTCTCCAAATGCTTCCCCGGCAAATGCATAACCTTTTTCCAGACCGGTCCTGACTGCGCTTATTTTTTCTTCTCTTTCTGCTTTCTGTCTTTCCAGAGCCTTCCTCATGATATCCAGGATCTCTTCCTTTTGCTTCTTCCGCTCCTTTTCCGCTTCCAACGCACACTCTTCCATAGCTCTGATGACCCGTTCTTCCAGTTCCTCTTCCCGATCACTCAGAAGTCCGTTTTCCCGTTTGATTTCAAAGGCACGCTTTCGCTCCTGCGTCATTTGCCGAAGGTTTTTTCCGTTTCCATCCAGTTCCCTCCTGCAGGAAAGAAGCGCTTCATGCAGTTTCTCCAGATATTCGGTCTCTTCGGCATACCGGATCAGCAGCTCATTCCACCCGGCAAGGATCATTCCTGCCGTCATCAGCCGCTCGTCTGTCCCTGCTTTTGATGCCATGTTCATCTTTTCCCGGTATGCGGGCAGATCCATGGTACCGTCCAGAATCTGATCTATCTGATAATCCTGCCCGTACTTTTCATAGATCTTATAAAAATCAGAAAACTCTCCGGCTGTTTCTTCTTCCTGCAGATACTGAAGGATCAGATTGATTGTCGGACTGATCTTCATGTCCTCATAGCTTTTCAGGATCTCTGACAGATCCTCCCATCCTCTGGCTGTTACAAACTCTTTTCCCTGTGCCGTATTTCTGATCTGGTAAAACCGGCTGTTTTTCAGATTCAGGAAAGACAGAATTGCCGGATGGATCTTTTTTTCATAGGCATATTCCTTCCAGACCTCAAAATCCGCCTCCACATCCATTCGTTTCACCCGGTCCAGCGTGACAATGTCAAATTCCTTCGCTCCCTTATTGTACTCCGGCGGATTTCCTGCCGCCACGATCACCCATCCCGTCGGGATCCGGTGGGTTCCAAAAGTCTTATTCTGGAGAAGCTGAAGCATGGTAGGTGCCAGAGTCTCCGATACACAATTGATCTCGTCAATGAACAGGATCCCTTCTCTGCATCCGCTTTTCTCCATACACTCATAGACCGAAGCCACGATCTCACTCATGGTATATTCTGTGACCGCAGTCTCCTTGCCCTGATAAGTCCTGTGGACCACAACAGGAAGACCCACTGCGCTCTGTCTGGTGTGGTGGGTCATGGTGTAGGCTACCAGACCTACGTTACATTCTCTGGCCGCCTGCTCCATGATGGCTGTTTTCCCGATTCCCGGAGGGCCGATAAGCAGCACCGGTCTTTGACGAACGGCGGGGATCCGGTAATGTCCTCTCTCATCTTTTGCGGTATATGCTCTCACCGTATGACAGATCTCTTCCTTTGCCTCTTTGATATTCATGTGTCCCCCTCATCCTCCATGGTCAGCCGGACTGCCCAGGAGGGCACCTGCTGATGGTTGGCTTTTTCCCTGTAAAAAATAAATGCCGTCTCATAATCCGGAGACTGTGCAGGGTAGATACCGTCTCCGTCAGTAAAGTAGAGAAGCCCTTTCAGGTTTTTCAGTTTCTTTTTTCTCCGAAGCTCCTCCACATATTCGAAAACAGGCCGAAAATCAGTTCCGCTCCTGCCCTCTATCATCAGATCATCCAGATATGCTCTCCAGGCCTCCTCGGATTCGATATGAACCACGTTCTGAATGAAACAGTCACACTGGATGAGATACACATTCATTTTCCGAAAAAAATTCTCACAGTCACTTAGAATTCCGTACGTCTCCTCCATAAAGCGGCGCACCATATCGGATGAACAGGAACCGGAGGTATCAATGGCGATCACCATTTCTTCGATCTTATGCACTTCCCGGTATTCCAGTTCCTCGATCAGCGGCATATTCCCATACCGCTCCATGCCGTAAAGATAAGGAATATAGTCAAAGTTTTCCGGATCCGTCTCCATCTCCTCACCGGACACGGCAAAGCGTTTTAAAAAGAGACGAAAATCCTGCTTTTTCTTCTTTCTGACTGAAATACGTTCCGATCTGTCACCGGGCCTGCTTCCCATACTGTCCGAAAAAGCTCCGAACCCGCTGTCCTGGGCCGTATCCATCCGGTTCCACTGGACTTCCACCCTCTTAAGCAGTTCCTCTTCCTCTGTCTGATCCCACCAGAAATGATCGTCCGCCTTACAGAACTGCTCCTGTTCTGTCAGATTCTCTTCCTGCAGGGTTCCGGTTCTCCATTCCATAAAAAGTCTTCGCTCTATTTTTTCCGGACGGATCTCTTTTTCTTTTCTCTCCCCGGATCTCTCTTTGTCGAATAAATGAAGATTTTTCACTGCCAGATCACAGGCCAGATTCCAGATCCTGCCTCTGATCTCTTCCGGTATCCGGACTTTCCCTTCTTTTTCTCCACCATTCATCCCACCCCGTAACGGATGCAGGAACAGGCTGTGGCCCACCATATGGAGGAACATCTGCTCCACATTCCCCGGACATGCCGCATACCGTTCCATCAGATATCCGGGATGAAAATAGATTCTTTTCCCGTCTGTCCCAACACTGCGCCGCTCCCACTGGGGAAGAAGCTGATATCCGGCAAAAAATCCACGCAAAAAAGGATACTCTAAAGAAAGCGTACTTCGGGTCAGATTCCATATTTCCTCGCATATGCTTTCTATCTCCCGTTGATCCTGTGCTTTCATGAGTATCCCTGCCATTATAATGTATATTCCCGATCAGAGAAACCGTATTTTTTCTGTTTCCACTCCAGAAGGAAAATCTGGATCTCCAGCTGCCCTTCCTGTCCGGACATACGGATACACTCCTCCAGCGCAAAACTGCCAAGCCAGTCTTTTTCCACCAGACTCTTGGTCTTTTCGATCTCTCCCAGCCTGATCAGCTGTGAAACAGCCGGACGGATCCGCTGTTTTAAGTAGATTTCATATCGTTCTTTCCACTGCCCGTCAAGATCATCTTCAAAATAACGCTGCAGGGCAATACCCAGCTTCTGTGCTTCCTGACCGGATTCCAGAAATTTTCTGTCCAGTTCTCTATCCATCTCTTCCTCTTATTTTACACTATTTTCAGCATAATGTCTCTAATCAATCCGCCATATTTTTCTTTTGTTTTCATTACGTTATATCCCCGGCTCATGGCATTTGCCCTGCTGAAACGGTTATCCGGATGGATCGTGCACATCAGGTAGTGTTTTCCTCTTTCCACTGCCTCTTTTTCGGCCTCATCCATGAGTTTCCCCTGAATTCCGTTTCCTCTGTATTCCGGACGGACCGCAGCGGATTCCATATGAACCACATCCAGCATCTGATTTGCCGACAGGCCAATCTCATTTCCCAGATTTTCCTCACAGATTCCCGGATACGTTGCCATCACAATTCCTGCCATGATTCCCGTATCCTCATCAACTGCCTCATACACCACGCCTTTTCCGCTTTCCATCATCTTCCTTGTATATTCCGCATTATCCGGTACATACCAGGCTTTCTGTTCCATATCTTCATATACATCCTGTATCAGATCGGCGATTTTCTCTGCGTCTTCGATGACTGCTTTTTTCATTGTCAGATTCATAAGCATCCTCCTTTTCATGTGTGCCATTGTACTCTATTTTTCCCGGTTCCGCCATACCGGAAATCTACAAAATACGGGATGCTGCTGATTCCTGCTTTGGCAGTTTTCAACAACATCCCGCACTCACATTTGTCTATTTAGCACAAAACATGCTCCGTTTTGTCGTCATATCCGCTAACGGCTCAGTTTCACATACCTGGAATGGAAGATCTGATTTTCCACATCCATCTCTCCATATGCCGTTCCAAATCTCAGGTAAAGATCATCCGTCCGGTCTTCGTCCACCACAAACACCAGGCTGTACTCCAGGGTCTCTCCCGGTTCCAGATCCCGGTAAAAGAATTGGGGATCCATCTGACCCGCATAGGGTGACCGGTCAAAATAAATGGGGCTTCCGACATCACCTTCAATGTTATCTTCCTGGTCATTCAGGGGTTCGAACCACCGCTCTTCATAGTCAAATTCCCCGTCTTCCCGTTCCATCAGATAAGTAAGCTGTGCCTCCCCGGCCCAGTACTCTGTGGTTTTATCTTCCAGATTCACCGCCTCCAGTGTGACTTTCAGGAATTTTCTCTGTGCTTCTTCTCTGGACACTTCCTCCTGCTCCCCGTTTTCAAGAGTACGCAGGGTAATGCGCCGGTAGGGTTTCAGACTGCCGTCTTCATTCAGGGCCCCTGATACTCTGTCATAATCAAAGAAGTTCTCCTTTGGCAGATCTTTTGCTGAATCCAGAATCTCCACATCCTTCACCGTGATCTCAATTCCCTTTGTCTCTTGCAGTTTGGCTTTGTATTCCTCTCCAAAGGGTACTGTATCTTTCCACAAGGCCAGATATGCCTCTGCGTAATCCAGCACCGGATTGATGGTATCTCCGATCTGAAATACATACTCTGCCGGTACACCAGTCTCAAGGATGGTCTGTTCGTTCTCCTGAGCCTGTCTCACAGACTCTTCCTTGGCAGCCTTTTCCTCCTCACTGAGAAAGGCCAGGGGTTCTTCTGTCTTTGTATAGGTGATCCCCTCTGCCACCTTTTCCAGCTCATCCATGGAAATATCATTTCCTCCATAAACGATTCCCACAAATCCCTCTTCCGGATGGAACAGATAGATCCGCTTGTCGAAGCACCTGGTCACCCGCTCCTGATCATAGTCTATGGTAATCAGATGTGCCTCCGCCCCATTGATCGTTGTCTTTTCCAGATTCTTTACCAAATCCACGTTGAGACTGTCCTGATAGACATCCAGATAATCGGCTGTGGCCACCGCCAGAGAGATCCCGTTCTGACGGTATCCTTCTTTATCGTACTTAAACTCTTCCACCTGCTCATAGCCTTCCGGAATATACCCTGCTTCCATGGTTACCACCGTGGGTGTCAGCTCATAATTCACCTGAAATTCATAGGAAAGAGTATCTCCCTTCTCTTCCACTGTTTTTTCAAAAAATCCGCTGATGGCCAGTGCAGTCACGGAAGACACCCCAAGGAGTCCCATCACAACAGCTACTGCCGCATATCTGCTAAAATGACCATGCCTTACTTTTCCGCTCACCTGATATCCGCTTCGCTGCCGTATCTGGTTATAAGCATCCTGTATCTTCTGTTCTGTATGTACAGAAATCTCCAGCTCCTGACGCAGAATCTGTTTCATTTCTTTTTTCGAATACCTTTTATTCATCTATCGTTCTCCCTTCTCACCAACCCTGTCACATTGCCAACACTTCCTGATATTTTTTTGCAAACTGGTCTCTGCCCCGTACAAGCCGGGTCTTCACCGTGCGCTCGTTCATATCAAGAATCTCCCCGATCTCTCTTGTATTAAACCCGTCTGCATAATACAGTACCAGAATGATCCGGTATTTTTCATCCAGAGACTCCAGCAGATCCATAAACTCCAGGTCCGACAGGGAACGATCCATGTCTCCCTGTTCCGGCAGTTCATCCATAATAGAAAGCTCTCTGTTCTTTCGGATAACATCTTTGCATTTGTTGATCACAATGCGGATGAGCCAGGTCTTAAAATACTTCGGCTCCTTTAGAGAATCCAGTTTTTCATAACAGGTAAGTATGGCTTCCTGCACCACATCTGCCACATCCTCTTCGTTGGACAGATACGACTTTGCCGTCTTTACCATGCTTTGTTTATGCATTTCCATCAGCTTTACAAACGCCTCCGGATCATGGGTTCTCTGCACCTTTCTTACCAGATGGTTCAAGAAAGCACCTCCTTTTTTCTGTATTTCGCAGCTGCTTTTTTTGTTTACATTCATTAGACGCCGCAGGAAGGAAAAAAGATTCAAATCCTGAAAATATCCTTTTCAAAAAAGAAATCAGTGTTATACTGATATAAGAAAATCTAAAAAAAGAAAGAGAAGATATACAAATGAAACCATACTCAAGGCATTCTGCCAAAAATAATAAAGTATCCGACTCTGCCCGCACAGTCCTGCTTTGCGGTATGAGGGACGGGATTCCCATCGGTCTTGGTTATCTGGCTGTGGCATTTTCTCTTGGAATCGCAGCAAGAAATGCAGGTCTTACTGCTTTCCAGGGATTTTTTGCAAGCCTTTTTACCAATGCCTCGGCAGGGGAATATGCTGTTTTTTCCCTGATCGCAGCCAACGCTTCCTATCTGGAGGTGGCACTGATCTCCCTGATCACCAACGCCAGATATATGCTGATGAGCTGTGCCCTGAGTCAGAGGCTTTCCCCTGACACCACTCCGGTCCAACGGCTGATGACCGGATTTTGTATTACCGATGAAATTTTCGGAATCTCCATCGCAAGGCCGGGCTTCCTGAATCCCTGCTACCCCATCGGTGCGCTTCTGGTGGCATCCCCCTGCTGGGCTCTTGGCACTGCTCTTGGAATTATTGCAGGAAACCTGCTTCCGGCCCGGATCGTCAGTGCCTTAAGCGTGGCTCTGTTTGGAATGTTCCTGGCCGTAATTGTTCCCCCGGCAAGGAAAAACAAAGTAGTTGCCGGCCTGGTTGTGTTGAGCTTTCTGGCAAGCTATATCTGCAGTGTTCTGCCCCTGTTCTCCTCCTGGAGCGACGGCACCAGAACCATCGTGCTGACTGCAGTACTCTCTGCAGGAGCCGCCATACTGTTTCCTGTAAATCAGGAGGAAGGAGAAATCAGAAATGACCCATCATAACTTCATCTACATAGGCATTATGATCCTGATCACCTACGCCATCCGTGTACTCCCCCTGACTTTGATCCGCCGACAGATCAAAAACAGGTTCCTGCAGTCTTTTTTATATTACGTTCCCTATGTGACACTGGCTGTCATGACTTTCCCGGCCATCATGGAGGCTACCCAGTCTCCCATTGCCGGAGCCGCCGCACTGATTGCGGGCGTGGTACTGGCCTGGTCAGGCGTCGGACTGTTTCCGGTGGCAATGTCCTGCTGCGGGGTAGTATTTGTACTGGAATTGTTTTTATAAAAAGAAAGCCTGTATCCGTTCCTCATTTTACAGATACGGGCTTTCTTTATGTTTTCTCCATCCGTCTCATAGACACCTCTGCTGTACCCGGGAAATCCCTATCCCACATTCTCAAGACCGGAATCTCTTGTCAATCTCAGCATTGATCCACGCCTTTTCCTCCGGGGCAGCAAAGGAGGCATCTGCTGCATTTCTCACAATTGTCTCAATCTCCTCCCCGGTCAGGGAACATGCATCCGTCACTTTTTGAAATTCAGACTGCAGCGTGATGCCGGATACCGTCATATTATCCGTGTTGATTGTGACTTTCACTCCTGCCTCCATGAGCTTGCGGAGAGGATACTCTTCTATGCTTTCAAAAATATTTGTGTTCAGGTTGCTGGTGGGACAAAGTTCCAGTGCGATTCCCTCCCGGGCAAGCCTGCTGACAAGATTCTCGTCCTCAATGGATCTCACGCCGTGGCCGATTCGCTCTGCTCCAAATTCAAGAGCCTTATATACACTTTGAGGTCCATCAGCTTCTCCTGCATGAATTGTGAAAGGAACATTCAGTTTTTTTGCCAGTGTGAAAATATCTTCAAATCCATCGGTTGGAAAAAGTGCCTCCGCTCCGGCAATGTCAACACCACATACGCCCTGTCCCAAATACTCTTTTGCAAGGCGCACCGTATCCAGATTTTCCTCATGGTTATCACTGCCTCTCATGCAGCACAAAATCAGATTTGAATGAAATCCGCTTTTCTTTGTCCCTGTAATCGCAGCTTCGATAACCTCCGCCTGTGAAAGTCCTTTTTCTGTATGCAGCTGAGGAGCAAATCTGATTTCGGCATAAATCAGCCCCTGCTTCTTCAATTCTTCCTCAAGGTTATATACTGCGGTACTGATTGCCTCCTCCGTCTGTAGCAGTGACAAAGGGAAGTCAAATTTCTCCAGATATTCATTCAGATCCTTGCAGTCTTCATTCACCTGAAGTGTTGCCAGAAGTTCCTCATCGCTCTCCGGAACCTCGATCTCCTGCATTTCTGCAAGCTCTCTGGCCGATGCAAGAGACAGCGAACCATCCAGATGCAAATGCAGGTCGATGAGACCAGCCGCCGGAGACACTTCATATTGTGTATCATTTACCGTAACATTTTTTTCTGCCGCTGCCGTGGAAACGCTCATACCGAAAACCATCAGCAGAGACAAAAGAATGACTCTGATTCTTTTCATCATTTTACCTCCCTTGATGTTCAGATAAAGTATCTGGCTTAGATTTTCTTATTCCAACTTTACTTCATTTCCATCTTTTTTGCAAGTTCCATCTGGTACGGATTGTAAAATCCTCCATGTAAATTCTAATATAGTGCACAAAAAAAATCACAATTTTCAATTTGATTTGGTCATTATTATGTTGTATAGTATAGACAGAGACAGGAGAGCGAACCGGAAAATAATGTACGGAACAG
>JAEDFS010000117.1 GCA_016297895.1 Marvinbryantia sp. | reverse complement strand
TCCAAGAAAAATGTCATTGGTGTTTCTTCCGCCCAGAAGATACATTTGCTCATCAATGATCAGATATTTGTCGTGCATCCGGTAATTGACGTTTCCGATGGACCCCGGTGTGATCGGATTGTAGAACCGTACCTCAATGTTTTCTTGGGCAACAAGCGCTTCCAGCGTCTCGCTTCGGTCCAGAAACAGCATTTTATAGATCCCATCCACCAGAATCTGTATCCGCACGCCACGCTGTGCCGCTTTATAAAGAGCAGCACAGAGATCCGTACCGCTCTCATCTGTGCGAAGATCAAAGGTCGCCAGAACAATGGAATCTTTCGCCTGCTCGATCATCCGAAGTCTCCAGATCAGGGCTTCCTCGTTCTCATCGATACAGAGAATCCGTTCTCCTCCTTCGCCTTGCCCCTTCAGATCCATCTCCGCCACCCGTGCTTTGAATTCTTTCGACACTTTCCTGTGAAACAGAGGGAGCAGAATATCCGTGACTACAAGATAAACCGCCAGAAGCAGAAGGAGTACCAGCAGGATTCTCCATATTCTCTTCACTGCTTTTTTCACCAAATCACTTACACTCCATTTCTTTTATATCACACGAACCGTCAGTTCCGGGCTGCGATATACTTCTACCTGACCATCTTCCAGTTCCGTCACAAGTCCTCCATCTTCATCAATATCCAGAACTGCTCCATAGACCACAGTCTTTCCATCACTGATGCTCACTTTTTTTCCGGGCAGACAGGACCTTTCCCGATATTCCTTCCTGTACATTTCCCGGGCTTTTTTATCACTGATCTCACACTCTGCCATCTTCATCACCTGTTCCACAATTTCAGCAGCTAATGCATTTCTGGAGATCGCATCGGTGTTTTCTGACGGCGTCACATTTTGAAGAGAAGACACGGTTTCCGCCAGCTCCAAAGGGAACCCTTCTGTAGGGCGCATACAATTGATTCCGATTCCCAAAATGACATATTCCATCCTGCCGGTCTCAAAATTGATCATTCCGTCTGTGAGGATTCCACACACTTTTTTCCCATCCAGATACAGATCATTGATCCATTTGATCTCCGGCCGGACTCCATAGATCTTTTCCACCGCCCGACATACCGCTACACAGGCTGCCGTCATACACACGGCCGGTTTTGCGATTTCTTCATTTGCCTTTAACAGGATGCTGAGATAAAGGCCCGAATCTCCCGGCGAATAAAAACTGCGGTTCTTCCTTCCTTTTCCGTCAGTCTGCTCATTGGCGATCACCACAGTTCCATGGATCCCGTCGTTCAGTGCCATCTCTTTTGCGGTCTTATTGGTGGAAGCCACCGTATCATAGACATAAATCGGCAATTGCTTCCATGGCTCCTTCAGATAACTTCGGATCGCTGATTCAGACAGGATATCATTACTGACTGCCAGACAATACCCCCGATTGCAGCCGGCCCCTATGGCATATCCATCCTTTTGAAGTGATTTCACTGCTTTCCATACCGCCGTTCGGGACACTCCCAGTGTGTCCGCAATAAATTCGCCGGAAATATCTTCTCCTCTGTGGGTCTCCAGTATTTCCAGGACTCTGTCTTTCACACGGATCTTTTTTTCTGCCATACTCTGATTTTTCCTTCCAGATTTCTTATGAACATCATCCTACCATGTTTCTGATTTGAAATCAAGATGACCTCCTTTTCAACCCTCTTAAGATTCATTGTTTACAATTCAGTTAACAATTATTTTTTTGGTTGACATTTATCTTTTTTTCCGTATAATGAAACATGGTTGGGCACACTTCATTTTTCGAAAACAGACATCTGCCCAACAGAAAAGGAGAGCTTATGAATACTGTCAACACTCAAGAAAAAACATCTTCCATCCCCTATGTTCTTGCCCTCATCGGGATCATGACCGCCCTTACCTGTGTACTGGCTCCTCTGTCCCTTCCCATTGGGCCGGTTCCGATCTCCCTGACCAATCTGGTCATCTATCTGAGTATCTATATCCTCGGAATGAAAAAAGGTACCACCAGTTATCTGGTCTATCTTCTCATCGGGCTGATCGGACTTCCGGTGTTTTCCGGTTTTACCGGCGGAGCAGGCAAACTCTTTGGTCCCACCGGAGGATATCTCATCGGTTTTATCCCCATGGCCATCGTGGCAGGCATCATCATCGACCGATTCCGTGACTCCAGATGGAAATGTTTTCTGGGAATGGTTCTGGGAACCCTGATCTGCTATCTCTTAGGAACCGTCTGGCTGGCCTATCAGGCAAACATGGATTTTAAATCTGCATTGTTCGCCGGCGTGATTCCGTTTATCCCGGGAGATCTGATCAAAATGGCTGTTGTTGTGGTGATCGCACCACAGATCAGAAGCCAGCTTAAGAGGGCACATTTACTTTAATTTTTCCAGGACTTTTTCTACAGTCTGAAAGAGCGGATCGATCCGCTCTTTTTATTATCCCTTTTTTGTTTTGTATCACTTTTACAACCGATTTTCTCCGCTTTAGCAGATATAATATGGTGCAAAAAGTGATACTTGAATACCGGAACAGAAAAGGGGAATGCCTATGCCGAAGCCACGCAGTAAAGCTGGAGAAAAGAATCTGATCGGAGCACGGCTGATACAGCTTCGCAAAGAAAATAACTTTTCTCAGCGTACCTTAGCCTATGCGCTGCAGTTACATGGTTATGATATTGATAAAAATGTGATCACCAGAATTGAAACGAA
>JAEDFS010000116.1 GCA_016297895.1 Marvinbryantia sp. | reverse complement strand
CGGAATCCAGGAATTCCTCTCCATGCTCTCCGCTTGTGGAACCTGTCACATATTTTATTTTCCATCCCTTATTGGCGGTAATGGAAATGTTCTGTGCACCACCCTTGTTGGAATAGATCCCAGTCATGGAATCTGAATTGCTCAGTTTCATTGGACCGCCCCATGTCACTGATTTGAGGGGAGCTTTGTCGATGATCCATACTTTGATGGAAGCTTTATATGTCGTTCCCTTGTAGGTGGCTTTGGCTGCGAAGGTTACGAAACCAGCCTTCTTTGCGGTACAAGATTTGGAGGTATTATCCCAGGCTTTTTTCAGACTGGAAACATAACTTTTATTTTTGGTCACCGAAAATGATACTTTTGCTTTTTTGGCGAAATCCTCATAGTCCTTTGGAGAAAGATTGCCTTCCGGATTTACACTCAGTGAAAAGGTACTTCCTTTTACTGCAATATTTGTGCCAATTCCGTAGGCATCCATTGAGATTCCCGTCACCTTGGATGCAGCACCTGCCGACAGACCCAGCATCAGTAACATTACAGTTGCTGTGAGCATGCCCAACAGGATTTTTTTCAGTTTCTTCATAACTTTTCCCTCTTTTCTAACTTATTTTTTGGATAAGATATCCTTACTTATATACTATATCTTTGCTGCGGCATTATCAAGCTTTTCTCTATATTTTTTCTTTATAATCAGAGAATAATCTGCTTATTGTTCACACAGCCGCCAGATACTTGCTGTATGGCGGCGTAAGAACGTGATTCAGGTGTTCGCAGGCTTTGTCTGGGATATGTTGGGGCTCAAGCGAGTCCTGAAAGACTTTGCAAAAATGATTGATTGCAAATCTGTGTGGAATATAGTAAAATAATGGGGATTTTTAGGAACGGTAGGAGGAAAAACCATTATGGATATGAAGGAAAAGGCATTAAAGCAGCATGAAGAGTGGCAGGGAAAGATCGAAGTGGTCAGCCGTGCAAAACTGGAGACACCGGAGGATCTGTCCATCGCCTATACACCGGGTGTAGCGCAGCCCTGTCTGGAAATTGCAAAGGATGTGGACCTTTCCTATAAATATACTCGCAGAGGAAACATGGTGGCTGTTGTGACAGATGGAACAGCGGTACTTGGACTGGGTGATATCGGACCGGAAGCAGGAATGCCGGTTATGGAAGGAAAGTGCGTGCTGTTTAAGGAATTTGGCGGAGTGGATGCGTTCCCTCTGTGCGTGAGAAGTAAAGATGTGGATGAAATCGTGAAGACCGTAAGTCTTCTGGCAGGAAGCTTTGGCGGCGTCAATCTGGAGGATATTGCAGCTCCCCGCTGTTTTGAGATCGAACGGAAATTAAAGGAATGCTGTGATATTCCGATCTTCCATGATGATCAGCACGGAACGGCAGTGATCACAGCAGCAGCACTTTTAAATGCTCTGAAACTGACAGGAAGAAAGCTTTCTGATGTGCGTGTGGTGACCTCGGGAGCCGGTGCAGCAGGCATTGCCATTATCAAACTGCTGGTAAGCATGGGCTTAAAAGAGGTGATCATGTGTGACCGCAAAGGTGCGATCTATGAAGGCAGAGAAGGACTGAATGCAGAGAAGGTGGAGATGGCGAAGATCTCCAATCTTGAGAAGAAGCAGGGAACTCTGGCTGAAATGCTGGTGGGAGCAGATGTGTTTATCGGAGTGTCTGCACCCGGAACCGTGACCGAGGAAATGGTAAAATCCATGGCACCGGATCCCATTCTCTTTACTATGGCAAATCCCACTCCGGAGATCATGCCTGATCTGGCAAAGAAAGCAGGTGCAGCAGTGGTCGGTACCGGAAGAAGTGATTTCCCCAACCAGATCAACAATGTACTGGCATTCCCGGGTATTTTCCGCGGTACGCTGGATGTACGGGCCACCGATATCAACGATGAGATGAAGCTGGCGGCAGCTTATGCACTGGCAGGACTGGTAAGTGACGAAGAGCTGAATGCAGACTATATTATCCCCAATGCATTTGACAAACGGGTGGCGCCGGCAGTGGCTGCTGCAGTGGCAAAGGCAGCACGGGATACCGGAGTAGCCAGAATTTAATACAGGGGCATACTTATGGAAGAACAGAAACGAGAATTGAATGTGGAACAGCTTCTTAAGATCCTGAAACACAGCAGCAAATATGCGGTATTGTTTAATCAGTATCGCAGTGCCATTCTGGAGGTAGAGACCAAACTGCGTGTGCTGGATAATGAGCTGTCACTGGACAACGAAAAGAATCCCATCGAGGTGATCCATACCAGACTGAAAAGTCCGGAGAGCATTCTGACAAAGCTGCAGCGCAAGCAGCTTCCTGTTACCTTTGAAAGTATGCAGGAACATATTCTGGACATTGCCGGAATCCGTGTGATCTGTGACTTTATCGATAATATTTATAAACTGGAAAAGCTGCTTACCGATCAGACAGATATCACGGTGCTGAATCGGAAAGATTATATCCGGAATCCCAAACCCAATGGATACAGAAGCCTGCATCTGATCGTGTCGGTGCCGGTTTTTCTGGCCAGCGGCAAGCGGGATGTACCGGTTGAAGTGCAGTTTCGTACCATGGCGATGGATTTCTGGGCAAGTCTGGAGCACAAGCTGAATTACAAAAAGGATATCCCGGGAGACTGTGATATCCCGGAACGGCTGAAAAAATGTGCGGAGGCTGCTGCGGAGCTGGATCTGGAAATGATGGACATCCGTCAGGTGATCGACAGCTGTGCTGTGAAAGAATAA
>JAEDFS010000051.1 GCA_016297895.1 Marvinbryantia sp. | reverse complement strand
ATTCTATTTCCAATACTGCTGAATACGGCGATTACATCACAGGTCCGAAGATCATAACAGAAGAGACAAAGAAGACTATGAAGAAGATCCTTTCAGATATTCAGGATGGTACTTTCGCAAAAGATTTCCTTCTGGATATGTCTTCTGCAGGAAGCCAGGTGCACTTCAAGGCTATGCGTAAGCTGGCAGCTGAGCATCCGTCAGAAGTGGTTGGAGAAGAGATTCGTAAGCTTTACAGCTGGAATGGTGAAGATAAGCTGATCAATAACTAATTTTTGATTTCGGACATGAAAAATGCGGCTCCATTTAAGGAGTCGCATTTTTTGGAGTGGCTCTGGAAATCTCTTTCATTATATGATATACTGACGCAAGGAAGCGTTTAGAGGAGGAAAGAATCATGGGAATGACAATGACACAGAAGATTCTGGCTGCAGCGGCCGGGCTCCCTTATGTGGAAGCCGGACAGTTGATTGAGGCAGATCTGGATCTGGTACTGGGAAATGATATTACATCTCCCGTTGCTATTCATGAGATGGATAAGTTTACAAAGGACGGAGTGTTCCATAAAGACAAAATTGCTCTGGTCATGGACCACTTTATTCCGAATAAGGATATTAAGTCTGCGGAACACTGTAAATGTGTTCGTCAGTTTGCGGCAAAGCATGACATTACAAATTATTTTGACGTAGGACAGATGGGAATCGAGCATGCACTTTTGCCTGAAAGCGGGTTGACAGTGGCAGGAGACGTGATCATAGGTGCGGATTCTCACACCTGTACATATGGAGCACTGGGAGCTTTTTCCACAGGTGTAGGAAGCACGGATATGGCAGCTGGTATGGCTACCGGAAAAGCATGGTTTAAGGTGCCGTCTGCCATTAAGTTTAATCTGATCGGAAAACCCTCCAAATGGGTCAGCGGTAAGGATGTGATCCTTCATATTATTGGTATGATCGGTGTAGATGGAGCATTATACCGTTCTATGGAGTTCGTAGGAGAAGGAGTTGAGAATCTTACCATGGATGACCGTTTTACCATAGCCAATATGGCTATTGAGGCGGGCGGAAAGAACGGCATATTCCCGGTGGATGATCTTGCCATTGCTTATATGAAAGAGCATTCCAACAGAGAATTCAAGATTTTTGAGGCAGATGAGGATGCCGTATATGATGAGGAATATACGATCGATCTGAGCCAGTTAAAACCGACGATTGCATTCCCCCATCTGCCGGAAAATACGAAAACAATGGATGAGATCACAGAGGATGTAGTGATCGATCAGGCAGTGATCGGTTCCTGTACCAATGGACGAATTGATGATCTCAGATGTGCAGCAAAGATTCTGGAAGGACGAAAGGTTAAGAAAGGAGTCCGCTGTATCGTAATCCCTGCTACTCAGAAAATTTATCTTCAGGCTATGGAAGAAGGACTTCTGAAGATCTTTATTGAGGCAGGAGCAGTAGTAAGTACACCGACCTGCGGTCCCTGCCTGGGCGGATACATGGGAATCCTGGCTGAGGGAGAGAGATGTATTTCTACTACCAACCGTAACTTTGTGGGACGTATGGGTCATGTGAAGTCAGAGGTTTATCTTGCCAGTCCGGCAGTAGCAGCAGCAAGTGCAGTGACCGGTAAGATTTCCACACCGGATGAATTGGGATTATAAGGAGAAGCAGCATGAAAGCATATGGAAAAGTTTTTAAATATGGAGACAACGTGGATACGGATGTAATCATTCCTGCCAGATATCTGAATTCTTCAGATCCGGCGGAATTGGCCACACATTGTATGGAAGATATTGATAAAACCTTCATTCAGAAGGTTCAGAAGGGAGATATCATTGTTGCGGAAAAGAATTTCGGCTGCGGATCTTCAAGAGAACATGCCCCGATCGCAATCAAAGCGGCTGGAGTCAGCTGCGTAATTGCAGAGACTTTCGCAAGAATTTTTTACCGCAATGCAATCAATATCGGACTTCCGATCATTGAGTGTCCGGAGGCTTCCAAAGGAATCGAGGCAGGAGATCAGGTAGAAGTGGATTTTGACAGCGGTATGATCTATAACCGCACAAAGGGGACAGAATTTAAAGGTCAGGCATTTCCGGAATTTATGCAGAAAATCATTAAGGCAGAAGGTCTGATCAATTATATCAATGGGAAATAAGAAAGGTTATCATTAAATGATGACAATAAAAAAGGAGTGCTGCTTTTGCGGCACTCCTCTTTTTTATAGTGCGCCTGGCGGCGCACGTTTCTTTCTTTTTCTTTATGCTTTTTTCTTTTTGTAGATCACTACACCGATGATCGCTGCCAGCGCAACGACTGCAGCAACTGCCAGTGGAATGATCGGCGTGCTGTCTCCGGTCTGAGGATTGATCTTGATTCCATCCGCAGTACCTTCAACCAGTGTACCCTGAACCAGGTTTCCTACGTTAAAGGTGACGGATTTGGTATCCACGATATCGGTTGCTTTCCAGCCATCCTGATAGAGCTGTTTCTGGAAAGTAACAGTTACCGTATAGGAACCGGCCTTGGAGATAGAGAATGCTCCGGTGAAATTATCCATGAAGTTACCGGGGGTATTCTGAATGTTCCAACTGAGCGGGACGTAACGGACATCACCGTTGATCGGACTGGTATTACCCATAGCAGCCCCTACTGCGGTAAAAGTGATCTTGGTATTCAGATTGTACTGACCGCCTTCAGCCAGGTTGGCAATGGTATTGTTATTCGGATTTCCGATAATATTCAGTGCCCTTGTTTCAGAATAATCGCAGTTGTCTCTGTGGCAGAAACGAATCTGTTCTCCGTGTACAGTATCTGTAGAAGTACGAGTCACTTCCCAGTCATCCTGAAGGTCATGGCCCAAGGCTTTGCCTTCGGTAGCACCGCAGCGATTACAGGTCTTGGGAGTGGTACAGGTGGCTGCTTCCCAGTCATGCCCGAGAGCGGTTCCCGGATTGGTGGTTCCGCAGACTGAACACTTCTGATCTTCCGTACAGGTGGGGTCAGTCCAGGTGTGCCCGAGAGCGGTTCCCGGATTGGTGGTTCCGCAGACAGAACATTTCTGATCTTCCGTACAGGTGGCGGCAGACCAGGTATGAGCATTTTTAGTAACGTTCATGATAATGCTGTATTCCGCAACAACAGTATTTGCAGTATCTGCGACTTTCAATTTTAATGTCAGAGATCCGGCAGTAAAATCCCAGAGCCCTGCTGCATTTTCTGTACCGTCAGAATAGGAGAGCGTGAATGTCTTTCCATCAGATACAAATTCAATGGCAATCTTTCCGATATCTGAATTGCAGGGAAGCGCCGGTACGTTGATCGTCATGCCGTCAGTAAGAGTCAGAAGATTCTGTCCGGTGACAGCATCATTGTATGTGTACAGGTTATTTCCAATGGCATCTTTTAAAGCTAGAGATGCAGTGATGGGTGCTTCATACACCGGATCTGCAGGTGCAGGTGCTTCTGTTTCTGTAGCCTCAGTCTCTGCGGGAGCGGAGGTTTGCGGTTCTGCAGCTTCGGTTCCCGCAGGAGCGGCAGTTTCCGGCTCAGCGGCTTCAGTCTCCATAGGAGCGGCAGCTTCTGTCTCGGCAGGTTCACTTTCTGTGACAGCAATCATTTCTGTTTCAGAAAGATCCTCTATTGGATTACCGCTTTCGTCATAGAGAACCGTATCTTCTGTAAAGTCTCCGCCTAATATGGAGTCATCAAGACCGCTGAAAATGTCTTCTTCGGGAGCAACGTCCTCTCCGTTGTCATCTACGATGAGAATGTCACCATTGTCGGTCTCAGAAGGAGCGGGCTCGGTGTACTCGGTCTCAGAAGGAGCGGGCTCGGTGTACTCGGTCTCAGCGGGAGCAGGCTCGATGTACTCGGTCTCAGAAGGAGCAGGCTCGATGTACTCGGTCTCAGCGGGAGCGGGCTCGGTGTATTCAGTCTCAACGGGAAGAGGCTCTGCATATTCCGTTTCCGGAGGAGCAGTCTCTGTCGTCTCTGCTTCAGGAAGTGCGATAGTGACCGGTATTTCCAGTAATTTCACACCTTCTGCCAGCTTGATCGCATCGATAGAATCGGAAGATTCTGCGTAGGAATCCAGATCAGGAACGAATACATAGCTTCCCTCCGGAGTGGATTCGGAATAGATTTCTCCGATGTCGGATTTTAATTTCCAGTCGAAATCGGTAAGCTCTAAAGTAGTCAGAACATCAGAACCGTCTGCTTCCCAGTAACCGTTGAGGACCAGTTTGGCAGGAAGCGGAAGCTGATCCAGTGAGGTGCCGGGCTCTGCAGTGAGAGAACCATATTTTGTCTGAGTCTCTTCGTTGACAAAGGAACCTTCCGCATTTTTCTGGAAATCAAGGAATTCCGTCACCGTGTAAATGGACGGGATGGATTCTTCCATCTCTGATTCCAGGACAGCTTCTTCAGCGGGAAGTTCTTCCGCATAGATCTGCAATGTCGGGGTGGATGCCAGAATGAGTGCCAGAGAGGCAAGCCCGGACAGTGATTTTGTTAATAAAGCAGGTTTTTTCATAAAACCCTCCTCCTTCCAGTAAACTTTACTTTAAGTTATGCTATCATAAATGAGAATAAGAAGTGTGAAGAAAATGTGAAACTTTTTAAAAATAGGACTTGCAAAAAAGAAATGTATCTGCTATACTGATTAAGCATCAAATCGGAGTGTGGCGTAGCTTGGTAGCGCGCTCGGCTGGGGGCCGAGAGGTCGCAAGTTCAAATCTTGTCACTCCGATTTTTTCTTTTGCCTTTTTGCAAATCTTTCTTTCCAAATCATTTCTCAGTTTATTCAGCAAATATAGTGTAACATGAACCTATTGAAAATTTGTTCTGCAGAAATAATACTTTTTTCGGTACAGGCCCAATGGATAAGCAGCCTTGCTGAGTACATAAGATTATGATATGATAGAAAAGAATCATATAGACTCTGAATTATCTGTGAGAATCATGCGGAGGCAGTTATGGAGACGTTACAGAGCCTTTACAAGCTGGTCAGAAGGTTTATGAAAAAAATGAAAAGAGACCGGATTGATGCATATGCGGCACAGTCTGCATTGTTTATTGTCATGGGTTTTTTCCCGTTTTTCATGCTGCTGCTGACTCTGATTCAGTATACTCATATTACTCCGGATACCGTGATGAAGCTGCTGATGGAAGTATTGCCAAGTTCGTTTTATGCTCTTATAGAGTCTATCGTCCGGGAACTGTTCAACAGCAATATGGCAATTCTGTCAGGAACGGCAGTGGCTGCGGTATGGGCGACCAGCAGAAGTGTTCTGGCAATCACCAATGGGCTGAACTCTGTCAGAGATGTACGGGAGAACCGGAATTATATTTTTATGAGGCTCAGGTCCGGTATTTATATTCTCTGCCTGCTCCTTGGAATTATTGTGGCCATTATCCTTCTGCTGTTCGGCAACATGATTCAGGAGGCTATTCTTCAGTTTGTGCCGGCTCTGGCAGGATTTACGGGTATTATTATCAGTATGCGTGCTCTGGTTTCTCTGTCGGTATTATCTTTGGTGTTCCTGGCGATGTATTGTGCACTTCCCAACTGTCGGATGCATGTAGCGTATCAGATTCCGGGGGCAGTATTCAGTGCGGCCGCCTGGTCCATATTCTCCTATGGATTTTCCATTTATTTTGATTTTGCCGGAAGGGGATCCGGTATTTATGGGAGTCTGACTACGGTGGTAATGATGATTCTGTGGCTGTATTTTTGTATGTGGCTGCTTTTTCTGGGAGCAGAAGTCAACTGTTATCTGGAATATCCGGAATCCTTTTATGAAGAAGAGAATGGTTGACGGAAGACTTTTTTCTTGACAGAAATAAATGTTGTGTTACAATGAATCCATAGGCAAAGCCGCTTTTGCGGTCAGACAGAAAAAAGCCATGAAGGTGTCAGTAGAACATCATTTTCCATCAGAGAGGGGAAGCCGCCGGCTGAAAACTTCCCCGGGTTCAGATGATGATTTGAATTTCCCACCGGAGCTGCATTTCTGAATTACAGTAGGAAATGACGTCCTGTGCACGTTACGCATACCGAGTGCCTGTCTATGGACAGGAATTAGGGTGGTACCACGGAAAAGACGATCCGTCCCTTTTGAGGGGCGGATTTTTTATGGCTGAAAGAATCAAAAAAGGAGAAGCATTATGAAAGAAAAGTTGCAGGCAATCAAAGAAGAAGCCATGAAACAGATCCGGCAGTCAGATGCGCTGGAAAAGCTGAATGATGTCCGCGTGGCATTCCTTGGAAAAAAAGGGGAACTGACTGCGGTATTAAAAGGAATGAAAGATGTGGCTCCGGAAGAAAGACCTCTGGTCGGTCAGCTGGTAAATGATACAAGAGCTGCCATTGAGGAGCTTCTGGAAGAGACGAAGAAAAAACTGGAGGCAGCAGCAAGAGAGGCACAGTTAAAGGCAGAAGTGATCGACGTTACGCTCCCGGCCAAAAAGAACAATGTAGGTCATCGTCATCCCAATACCATTGCGCTGGAAGAGGTAGAGCGGATCTTTATCGGCATGGGATATGAGGTGATCGAAGGCCCGGAAGTGGAATATGATCTGTATAACTTTGAAAAACTGAATATTCCTGCAAATCATCCGGCAAAGGATGAACAGGATACTTTCTATATTAATAAGGAGATCGTACTGAGAACCCAGACCTCTCCGGTACAGGCAAGAAGAATGGAACAGGGAAATCTTCCGATCCGTATGATCTCCCCGGGACGTGTATTCCGCTCAGATGAAGTGGATGCGACCCATTCTCCGTCTTTCCATCAGATCGAGGGACTGGTGATTGATAAGAATATTACCTTTGCAGACCTGAAGGGAACCCTGGAAGAGTTTGCAAAAGAACTGTTCGGACCGGAGACAAAGACAAAATTCCGTCCGCATCATTTCCCGTTTACAGAGCCCAGTGCGGAAGTGGACGTAAGCTGCTTTAAGTGCGGCGGAAAAGGATGCCGTTTCTGTAAGGGTTCGGGCTGGATCGAGATCCTGGGCTGCGGTATGGTGCATCCTCATGTGCTGGAAATGTGCGGCATTGACCCGGAAGAATACACCGGGTTTGCATTCGGTGTCGGTCTGGAGCGTATCGCCCTGCTGAAATATGAGATTGATGATATGAGACTGTTGTATGAGAACGACGTTCGGTTCCTGAAACAGTTTTAAGCTCGAAGAGGAAGGAATTTTGAAAGGAGAAACACATGAATACTTCATTATCATGGATTAAAGCATATGTTCCGGAACTGGACTGTACGGCACAGGAGTATACCGATGCCATGACTTTATCAGGAACAAAAGTAGAAGGTTTTGAAAAACTGGATAAGGATCTGGATAAGATCGTTATTGGTCAGATCCTCTCTATTGAAAGACATCCGGATGCGGATAAACTGATCATCTGCCAGGTGAATGTGGGAGTAGAGACGGTTCAGATCGTGACCGGTGCGCCCAATGTGAAAGTGGGAGATAAGGTACCGGTAGTACTGGACGGAGGACGTGTGGCCGGAGGTCATGACGGCAAGATGACAGAAGGCGGCATTGCAATAAAAAAAGGAAAACTTCGCGGTGTGGAATCCTGCGGCATGATGTGCTCCATCGAAGAGCTGGGTTCCAGCAGAGAAATGTATCCGGAGGCACCGGAATACGGAATCTATATTTTTCCGGAGGATGCAGTAGTAGGAGAAAGTGCCATTCATGCACTGGGACTGGATGATGTAATCTTTGAGTATGAGATCACTTCCAATCGTGTGGACTGTTACAGCGTGATCGGAATCGCAAGAGAGGCAGCAGCAACATTTAGAAAACCCTTCTGTCCGCCGGTGGTAGCACCTACCGGAAATCAGGAAGACGTACATGATTATGTAAAGGTAACGGTTCAGGATCCCGATCTCTGCCCCCGTTACTGCGCAAGAGTCGTAAAAAATATTAAGATCGGACCGTCACCCAAGTGGCTTCAGAGACGTCTGGCTGTCAACGGAATCCGTCCCATCAATAACGTGGTGGATATCACAAACTATGTGATGGAAGAGTATGGTCAGCCCATGCATGCCTTTGATTACGATACTCTGGCAGGTCACGAGATCATAGTGCGCCGCGCTGAAAAGGGAGAAAAATTTGTGACTCTGGATGGCCAGGAGCGCACCATGGATGATTCCGTACTGATGATCTGTGACGGAGAAAAGGCAGTGGGAATTGCCGGTATCATGGGTGGAGAAAACTCCATGATCACAGACAATGTAAAGACGATGCTGTTTGAGGCAGCCTGCTTTGACGGTACCAATATCCGTCTGTCTGCGAAGAAGATCGGACTTCGTACCGATGCATCCGGAAAGTTTGAAAAGGGACTGGATCCCAACAATGCACAGGCGGCCATCGACCGGGCCTGCCAGCTGATTGAAGAACTGGGTGCCGGTGAAGTCGTAGGCGGCATGGTAGATGTTTATAATAAGAAGAAAGAGCCGGTTCGCATTCCCTTTGAACCGGAAAAGATCAATGCACTGCTGGGAACAGATATTTCCGAGGAGGAAATGCTTGGCTATTTCAGAAGTGTAGATCTGGAATATGACGAGGCTGCAAAAGAAGTGATTGCTCCGACTTTCCGACATGACCTGTTCCGTACGGCGGACCTGGCTGAGGAAGTGGCAAGATTCTACGGATACGATAATATTCCGACCACTCTGCCGAAAGGTGAAGCAACCACAGGAAAACTGCCCTTCTATCTGAGAGTGCAGCAGGTGGCGGAGGAGATCGCAGAGTTCTGTGGATTCTCTCAGGCATATTGTTATTCTTTCGAAAGCCCCAGGGTATTTGATAAGCTGATGCTGGATGCAGACGATCCTCTTCGTCAGGCAGTCACCATCTCCAATCCGCTGGGAGAAGATTTCAGTATTATGAGAACACTGCCGCTCAATGGTATGCTGACTTCTCTTGCTTTTAACTACAACCACAGAAATAAAAATGTGCGTCTCTATGAGCTGGGAAATGTATATCTTCCCAAACAGCTTCCTCTGACAGAGCTTCCGGAGGAGAGAATGCAGTTTACTCTGGGTATGTACGGAGACGGAGATTTCTTTACCATGAAGGGTGTGGTAGAGGAATTCCTGGAAAAAGCAGGTCTTACAAAAGCAGTGACCTATGATCCGAAAGCAGGAAAGAATTATCTACATCCCGGACGCCAGGCAAATCTTATTTACAATGGCAAGGTGATCGGGTACATGGGTGAAATCCATCCGGCAGTTGCTGATAACTACGGTATCGGTGAGAAGGCATATGTTGCAGTACTGGATATGCCGGGCGTGGTAGCGGAAGCAACCTTTGACCGGAAGTTCCAGGGTATCACCAGATTCCCGGCAGTGACCAGAGACCTGAGTATGGTAGTTCCCAAAGAGATCCTGGCAGGTCAGATCGAGGCGATGATCGTACAGAGAGCAGGAAAGAACCTGGAAACATGCAAGCTGTTTGATATTTATGAGGGATCTCAGATCAAAGAAGGCTATAAATCCATGGCTTACTCTGTTGTATTCCGTGCAAAAGACAGAACACTGGAAGAGGCAGATATTTCTGCAGCCATGAAAAAGATTTTAAACGGTCTGCAGTCCATGGGAATTGAACTGAGACAGTAAGGGGAATAAGATGAAGCTGTATATTTTACGTCATGGGGAAACTGCCTGGAACAGGGAACGGCGCCTGCAGGGCAGAAGTGATGTGGAATTAAATGAAAACGGACGCCGGCTGGCAAAGGAGACGGCAGAGGGAATGAAAGACATTCCCTTTGATCTCGTCTTTACCAGTCCGCTGAAACGGGCAAAAGAAACGGCAGAGCTGGTTCTTGGGGGAAGAGATGTTCCTATCATTGAGGATCCCAGGATCATTGAGATCAGTTTCGGTGTGAATGAAGGAAAAAGCTGGAGAAAGACGGAATCCTATGAAGGAGATCCGAATATGTACCATTTCTTTAATGAACCGGAACTGTATCAGCCGGTGGAAGGGGCGGAATCTCTTGGTCAGCTGGCAGAGCGGACGGCAGATTTTATGAAAGATATCTGCGGACGGCCGGAACTTCAGAATAAGACGATTCTGGTGTCTACCCACGGAGCTGCAACCAGGGGATTGTTAAACAGTCTCCGTACCTGGGAGCTTCACGATTTCTGGGGCGGCAGAGTGGCGCCTAATTGCGGAGTGGCAATCGTAGAGTGTCAGGACGGTCATCCGGTGCTGCTGGAACAGAATAAGACGTATTATACGGTAACAGAGGAGTTTAGATTTGACTGAGTGTTGCCGGAAATGTGATTTTAAGGATAACAGGAGTGAATATGAAAACATCTGATTTTTATTTTGAACTGCCGCAGGAGCTGATCGCACAGGATCCTTTGAAGGATCGTTCTTCTTCCAGACTGCTGGTTCTTGATCGGAAAACTGGGAAAACAGAGCATCATATTTTTCGTGAGGTCATCGATTATCTGGAACCGGGAGACTGCCTGGTGGTAAATAATACCAAGGTAATCCCTGCCAGACTGTTTGGAGCAAAGGTGGGAACAGATGCGAAGATCGAAGTTCTTCTTTTAAAAAGAAAAGAAGCCGATGTCTGGGAGACGCTGGTAAAGCCGGGGAAAAAGGCAAAACCGGGAACCAGGATCTCTTTCGGTGACGGACTTCTTATGGGAGAGGTGATCGATGTTGTGGAGGAAGGCAACCGACTGATCCGTTTTGAGTATGAAGGGATTTTTGAGGAAATTCTGGATCAGCTGGGTCAGATGCCGCTGCCGCCTTATATCACCCATCAGCTGGAGGATAAGAACCGTTATCAGACTGTTTATGCGAAGCATGACGGGTCTGCGGCTGCTCCTACGGCTGGACTTCATTTTACGCCGGAGCTGCTGCAGCAGATCAGAGATAAGGGTGTGAATATTGCTCATGTGACACTTCATGTGGGACTTGGAACGTTTCGTCCTGTGAAAGTGGAGGATGTGACAAAACATCATATGCATTCAGAATTTTATGTTGTAGAGGAAGATCAGGCGGCTCTGATCAATGAGACCAAAGCAAAGGGAAAAAAGGTGGTTTCTGTAGGAACGACCAGCTGCCGGACTCTGGAATCCGCAGCGGATGAACAGGGAATTCTTCATGCCGGAAGCGGCTGGACGGATATTTTTATTTATCCGGGGTATCAGTTTAAGATCATAGACCGGCTGATTACTAACTTTCATCTGCCGGAATCCACGCTTCTGATGCTGGTATCTGCACTGGCAGGAAAAGAGAAAATCATGGCAGCCTATGAAGAGGCGGTAAAAGAACGATATCGGTTCTTTTCCTTTGGGGATGCCATGCTGATTTTATAAAAAATGAAAAGGGAGCATATCAGATCAACGCAGTGATTCTGATATGCTCCTGTTTTGTCATTTCTGCAGTTTTCCCAACATCTCATAAAATCCGGGAAAGCTGATCTTTACACAGTCAGCGCCCAGAATCTCTGTCTCGCCGTCGGCAGCAAGGCCTGCAATGGCAAAAGACATGGCGATCCGATGATCCAGTCTGCTGTCGATGACAGCTCCGTGGAGAGGATAGCCGCCTTCGATGATCATGCCGTCCTCCGTGGCCTCAATATGGGCACCCATGGACTTCAGATTATTTACAACCACATCAATGCGGTTGGATTCTTTGACTTTCAGTTCCTGAGCATCTTTGATAATCGTGGTCCCTTTTGCAAGGCATGCCAGCACGGCGATCATGGGAAGCTCATCAATGAGCGTTGGAATGATGGCGCCTCCGATGACTGTGCCGTGAAGATCCGAAGTACGGACCAGAAGATCGGCGACAGGTTCTCCTCCGCTGATCTTTTCATTTAATACGGTAAGATCTCCGCCCATATCGCGAATGACACGGAGAATGCCGTCACGGGTGGGATTGATGCCCACATTTCTGATCAGGATCTCAGAATCCGGAACCATCAGGCCGGCAGCGATGAAATAGGCTGCGGAGGAAATATCTCCCGGAACCTCTACTTTCATGGCTGTCAGATGGGGATCGGGACAGATGGATGCGGTAGTGCCTTCTGTGCGGATGTCGGCGCCGAAGCCGCTTAACATCAGTTCTGTGTGGTTTCTGGACACATAGGGTTCTGTCACACTGGTGGGACTGTCTGCATAAAGTCCGGCCAGAAGAATGCAGGATTTTACCTGGGCGGATGCCACAGGGGACTGATAATGGATGCCGTGAAGCCGGCTCTTACCGTGACAGGATCCGTTGATCTGAAGGGGAGCACAGCCATTTCCTTTCATGCTGATGATATCAGCCCCCATCCGGGTCAGCGGGTCAATGATCCGCTTCATGGGGCGGGTCTGAATCGATGCATCTCCGTTTAAAACAGATTCGAATGTTTGTCCGGACAGAATTCCGGAGATCAGACGGGTTGTTGTTCCGCTGTTGCCGGTATCCAGGATCGTTGTTGGGGCGGTGAGACCGTGAAGACCTTTTCCGTGGATCAGGATCCGTTCCGGGGTATTATCAATTTCGATTCCCATGCGGCGGAAACAGTCAATGGTAGAGAGACAGTCAGCGCCCTGGAGAAAGTTAGTGACTTCTGTGGTGCCCTCCGACAATGCGCCGAACATGACAGCGCGGTGGGAGATGGATTTATCTCCCGGCACGGTAAGTTCTCCGCGAAGAGCGGAACATCTGGAAAATTTCATGGGAGTGATTACCTTTCATAAATGGTATAGTGATATTTTCGAAGCAGCTCCGCTGCTTTTTTCTGTTCTTCCTGTTCATAGAATTCAACACGCAGCACGGCATCTTCGAATTCCCGGTTGTGAACGATCCCGATATTGCGAAGGCTGATGCCGCCTGTAGCAAGAATGGTGGCCA
>JAEDFS010000115.1 GCA_016297895.1 Marvinbryantia sp. | reverse complement strand
GCTCTGGTAGAACTGGTATTTTCGGTGGAAAAGGAAGCAGTAAAACAGAAAATTGAGGAAATGGACATTCCGCTGGAAGACGGACAGGTCATTTTAAGCCGACGTCTGGTGGGCGGCAGAAGTATCAGCAAAGTAAACGGAATGACCGTACCGGTATCCGCAATTCGGGAACTGGCGTCGCTACTGATCGACATTCATGGACAGCATGAACATCAGTCCCTGCTTCATAAGAAAAATCATCTCCAGATCCTGGATGAATTTGCAAAAGAAGAACTGGGGACACTGAAAGTAAAGGGGCAGGAACTCTATGGAGTCTATGCGTCCTGCAAAAAGCAGCTGGAAGAGTCTGTGCTGGATGAAAGCCAGAGAAAAAAGGAGATGGATTTTCTGCAGTTTGAGATCGGAGAGATCGAAGAAGCCGGCCTACGAAGCGGAGAAGATGAGGAACTGGAGCAGCAGTACCGAAAATTATCTCATGCGAGAAAAATTGCCGAACATGCGGGAGAGGCCTATGAGCTGGCAGCAGGAAGAGAAGGATCCGCATCGGATCTGATATCCGCAGCTCTGCAGAAGCTTTTGTCGGTCAGTGAATATGACAAAGAACTGGAAAATTTAACCAGTCAGCTGGGTGAACTGGAAAGTCTGGCAAACGATTTTTCCAGAGAGCTTTCCGGCTATCTTGACAGTCTGACCTTTGATGAATATGAGTTTGCGCAGATCGAAGAGCGCCTGGATACGCTGAACCGCCTGAAAGCAAAATATGGCAGGACCATAGAAGAGATCCTTGCGTATAAAGAAGAAAAAGAAGAGCGGCTGCAGGAATTACAGGATTATGATGTATATCTTGCACAGTTGGAGAAAAACTATAAAAAAAGCGAGAAGGAACTTCTGGAAAATGCAGAAAAGATGTCTGCGATTCGTAAAAAATACGGGGAACAGCTTTCAGAGAGGATCAGAAAAGAGCTGATCGATCTGAATTTTCTGGAAACAAATTTTGATATTGCACTGGAACAGACTGCGTCCGTGGGAGCTAACGGATTTGATGAGGCATGCTTTATGATCTCCATGAACCCCGGATCACCTATGCGTCCTCTTGCAGATGTGGCATCCGGCGGAGAATTATCCAGGATCATGCTGGCGATCAAGACGGTGCTGGCAGACAGAGATCAGACAGAGACTCTGATCTTCGATGAGATCGATGTGGGAATCAGCGGCAGGACAGCACAGAAGGTTTCAGAAAAAATGGCGGTAATCTCCGGAAGCAGACAGGTACTTTGTATTACCCATCTGGCGCAGATCGCATCCATGGCAGACCATCATTATCTGATTGAAAAATCTGTTCAGGATCAGCAGACAGTGACCGGGATCCGGGAACTGGATAAGGAAGAAAGTATTGAGGAACTTGCAAGGATTCTTGGCGGTGCAAGAATTACGGAGACGACCCTGCAGAGTGCAAAAGAAATGAAGGAAATGGCAGACACAACAAAAAAATACTAGAGTACATTTGATGATTACTCACATACTAAGAGAGGATATCCGGCAAAGGATCTCCTCTTTTTTGCTGAAAGGATGTGAGTGATTTGAAAAAATACAGATATTTTCTGCTCCTGTTCCTTCTTTTGGGTGCGGCGGTTCCCGGATGGTATCTGCTGAAAAGTCAGATCCCGGACCGGATGCAGGTGACAGAAGAGTCGGGGCATGAGAGACTGCTTGCAAATGTAATGCCGGAATGGCTCTGTGAAGAAACCGTAGAAGCAGGAAACTCCGGAAAATCGGATATTCCTGCAGAGAATCTGAATCTGACAGAACCCGGATCCTATACGGTGACGTGCAGCCTGTTGGGCGTGCTGCCCATAAAAGAAGTACAGGTAGATGTGGTTAAGCGGGAACAGGTGATACCTGGTGGAATTCCGGTGGGAATCTACATGAAGACAGAGGGAGTGCTCATCGTGGGTACCGGGGAAGTCTGTGCTCTTGACGGGACCAGGCAGGAACCGGTGGGAGAGATCGTGCGGTCAGGTGATTATATTCTGGAAGTAAACGGGATCCCTGTATCGGAAAAAGAAGAAGTCGTGGATCAGATCCGTCAGGCTGTGGACAGCAAAGTGAAGCTTAAGATCTTACGAGACGGGGAAGAGCAGGAACTGCTAGTCCCGGTGGTTCAGACGGGCAAAGAGGAATATAAGGCAGGAATCTGGATCAGGGATGATACACAGGGAATCGGCACTCTTACTTATGTGACAGAGGGCGGAGACTTCGGAGCTTTGGGACACGGGATCAGCGATATCGATACCAGTACCCTGCTGTCACTGAAAAAAGGGAATCTTTATGAGACGGAGATCCGATCTATCGTAAAAGGAGAAAACGGGGTCCCGGGAGAACTCTCGGGAGTGATTCGCTATCAGAACGATCATATCCTTGGAACCATAAACCGGAATACAGAGATCGGAATTTTTGGAGCACTGACAACTGTGCCCGACAGCCTTGATTCCACAGAAACCATGGAGATCGCTTACAAACAGGAAGTTCAGGAAGGAAAAGCGTTTATTCTCACAGCGCTGGATGGGGAAACGCAGCAATATGAGATAGAGATCGAAAAAGTCAATCTGAACAGCAGTGATGCCAACAAAAGTATGGTGATCCGGGTGACGGATCCGAAGCTTCTGGAGCTGACGGGGGGAATTGTACAGGGAATGAGCGGCAGTCCGATTATCCAGAATGGACGGATCGCAGGGGCGGTAACCCATGTGTTTGTCAATGATCCGACAAAAGGGTATGGGATATTTATTGAAAA
>JAEDFS010000050.1 GCA_016297895.1 Marvinbryantia sp. | reverse complement strand
CAGGCAATCGCCAAACTGGTGGAGGGATTTAAAGAAGGGAACCAGTGTGAAACACTGTTGGGTGTCACCGGTTCCGGTAAGACATTTACCATGGCAAATGTTATTCAGGCTTTGAATAAGCCTACCTTAATATTAGCACATAATAAAACGCTGGCCGCGCAGCTCTACGGAGAATTCAAGGAGTTCTTCCCTGAGAACGCAGTCGAATATTTTGTGTCCTATTACGATTATTATCAGCCGGAAGCCTATGTTCCCTCTTCCGATACCTATATTGCCAAGGATTCCTCTGTCAATGATGAGATCGATAAACTGCGGCTTTCAGCTACCGCATCTCTGATCGAACGAAAGGATGTCATCATTGTGTCATCCGTTTCCTGCATCTATGGTCTGGGAGAACCGGAGAACTTTGAGAAGATGATGGTTTCTCTGCGGCCGGGGATGGAAAAAGACCGGGATGAGGTGCTGAGGCAGCTCATAGATATTCAGTATGAGCGCAATGAGATGGATTTTAAGCGGGGAAGCTTTCGTGTCCATGGAGATGTGCTGGAGATCTTTCCGGCGGAATCGACGGATACTGCGGTTCGTGTAGAGTTTTTTGGAGATGAAATAGACCGGATCACCTCGATTGATGTGCTGACAGGCGAAATCAAAAGCAGACTGGATCATGTGGCGATTTTCCCTGCTTCTCATTATGTGGTTCCCATGGATAAAATTCTGGAGGCAGCAAAAAATATTGAGGCGGAGCTGGAAGAACGGGTAGCCTACTTTAAAAGTGAGGACAAGCTTCTGGAGGCACAGAGAATTTCGGAGAGAACCAATTTTGATATTGAGATGCTCAAAGAAACGGGCTTCTGCTCCGGAATTGAGAATTATTCCCGTCATCTGGCAGGGTTGGAGCCGGGAGCACCACCCCATACGCTGATGGACTATTTCCCGGATGATTTTCTGATCATTATTGATGAGTCCCATAAGACGATCCCTCAGATCCGGGGAATGTATGCAGGAGACCAGTCCAGAAAGACCACGCTGGTGGATTATGGCTTCCGTCTGCCTTCGGCAAAAGACAACCGTCCCTTGAATTTTGAGGAATTTGAGAGTAAAATAAACCAGATTCTGTTTGTATCTGCCACACCGGGAGAGTATGAGGAAGATCATGAGCTTCTTCGGGCAGAGCAGATCATCCGACCTACAGGACTTCTGGATCCAAAAGTGGAAGTACGGCCGGTAGAAGGACAGATTGATGACCTTGTGGGTGAGGTCAATAAAGAAATAGCCAAAAAGAACAAGGTGCTGATTACGACGCTGACGAAGCGGATGGCGGAAGATCTGACCGAGTATATGAGAGAGATCGGAATCCGTGTCCGGTATCTTCATTCGGATGTGGATACACTGGAGCGGACGGAGATCATCCGGGATATGCGTCTGGATGTCTTTGATGTGCTGGTGGGAATCAATCTCTTAAGAGAGGGTCTGGATATCCCGGAGATTACTCTGGTGGCTATATTGGATGCGGATAAAGAAGGGTTCCTTCGTTCTGCCACTTCCCTGATCCAGACGATCGGACGTGCTGCCCGAAATTCGGAGGGGCATGTGATCATGTATGCGGATGTCGTGACGGATTCCATGAAGCAGGCAATCGAGGAGACCAATCGTCGTCGAAGGGTACAGGAAGCTTATAATGAGGAGCATGGAATTACACCTCAGACAATCAGAAAATCGGTGCGGGATCTGATCAGCATTTCCAAGGCAGTGGCGAAGGAAGAACAGGAATTTGCAGTGGATCCGGAATCCATGAGCAGAAAAGAACTGACGAAGCTGATCGACGAGGTACAGAAAAAGATGAAAAAAGCAGCGGCAGAACTGAACTTCGAGGCGGCAGCAGAACTGCGTGATAAGATGATTACCCTGAAGAAACATCTTCAGGAAATAGATGGATAAAAGCTGGAGGACAACATGTCAGAAAAAAGCAAAAAGATGCAGTATATCCGAATAAGAGGAGCCAATGAAAATAATCTGAAAAATATTGATCTGGATATTCCGAGAAATCAGCTTGTGGTGCTTACGGGGTTAAGCGGATCGGGAAAATCTTCTCTGGCTTTTGATACGATCTATGCCGAGGGGCAGAGAAGATATATGGAATCACTTTCCTCTTATGCAAGGATGTTCCTGGGGCAGATGGAAAAGCCGGACGTGGAGAGCATTGAAGGACTTCCGCCGGCCATTTCCATTGATCAGAAGTCCACAAACCGGAATCCCAGGTCTACGGTGGGAACCGTGACAGAGATCTATGATTATTTTCGTCTTCTGTATGCCAGAATCGGTACGCCTCACTGTCCAAAATGCGGAAAAGAGATTAAAAAGCAGACGGTGGATCAGATGGTGGATCAGCTGATGCAGCTGCCGGAACGGACGAAGATCCAGCTGCTTGCTCCTGTTGTGCGGGGCCGCAAGGGGGAACATGCCAAGCTTCTGGAGCAGGCGAGAAAAAGCGGATATGTGCGTGTCATTGTGGATGGCATCATGTATGAGCTGACAGAAGAGATCAAACTGGAGAAAAATAAGAAGCATAATATCGAGATCGTAGTAGACCGTCTGATGATCAAGGAAGGAATCCAGAAGAGACTGACGGATTCTCTGGAAAACGTAATGGAACTGGCGGAAGGACTGGTGCTGGTGGATGTACAGGACGCAGAACCGATCCGATTCAGCCAGAGCTTTTCCTGTCCGGACTGCGGGATCAGTGTGGAAGAGATCGAACCCAGAAGTTTCTCTTTTAATAATCCATTTGGGGCCTGCCCTGGATGCTCCGGTCTGGGATATAAGATGGAATTTGACATTGATCTGATGATTCCGGACAGATCTTTGAGTATTGCAGACGGAGCCATAGCGGTAACGGGATGGCAGTCCTGTACAGATAAAGGAAGCTTTACAAGAGCGATCCTGGATGCATTGGCAAAGGAATATCAGTTCAGTCTTGAGACTCCTTTTGAGCAGCTTCCGGAGTCGGTGCAGAGGGTATTGATTCACGGAACAGACGGAAAGAGTGTGAAGGTATATTATCGCGGACAGCGTGGTGAAGGAGTATATGATGTGGCCTTTGAAGGGCTGATCAAAAATGTGGAGCGCCGTTACCGTGAGACCGGATCTGATACGATGAAGCAGGAATATGAATCCTTTATGCAGATCACACCCTGTAAGGAATGTAAAGGACAGAGACTGAAAAAAGAAGCTCTGGCAGTGACCATACAGGATAAAAATATTTATGAAGTGACAACACTGCCCATCGACCAGCTGAAAGTATTTATGGAAAACCTGAAGCTGACCAGACAGCAGGAGATGATCGGGCATCTGCTGCTGAAAGAAATCAAGGCAAGGACCCGGTTTCTGTTGGATGTAGGCTTAAACTATCTGACCCTGGCAAGAGCCACCGGAAGTCTGTCCGGCGGGGAGGCACAGCGTATCCGTCTGGCGACCCAGATCGGCTCAGGACTGGTTGGAGTGGCCTATATTTTGGATGAGCCAAGTATCGGACTTCACCAGAGAGACAACGATAAGCTGCTGAATACTCTGACCCAGCTGAGAGATCTGGGAAATACCCTGATCGTAGTGGAACATGACGAGGATACTATGCGGGCGGCGGATTATATTGTCGATATCGGTCCAGGTGCCGGGGAACACGGAGGCGAAGTAGTCGGCCTTGGTACAGCAGAAGAAATCATGAAATGTGAACGATCTGTCACTGGTGATTATCTCAGCGGAAGAATTCAGATTCCGGTTCCGAAGGAACGGAAAAAGCCGACCGGTTATCTGAAGGTAGTAGGTGCCAGACAGAATAATCTGAAAAACATTGATGTGGAGATTCCATTAGGCGTTATGACCTGTGTGACTGGAGTATCCGGATCGGGAAAGAGTTCTCTGGTTAATGAGATCCTTTATAAGAGTCTGGCAAAGAAGCTGAATCGGGCACGCACCATCCCGGGAGACCATGACAGGATCGAGGGAGTGGAACAGCTGGATAAGGTCATCGACATTGACCAGTCTCCCATTGGAAGAACACCCCGTTCCAACCCGGCGACTTATACCGGTGTCTTTGATCAGATCCGTGATCTGTTTGCGGCGACTGCAGATGCAAAAGCCAGAGGCTATAAAAAGGGAAGGTTCAGCTTTAATGTAAAGGGCGGACGATGTGAAGCATGCGGCGGAGACGGAATTATTAAGATCGAAATGCATTTCCTGCCGGATGTCTATGTTCCCTGTGAAGTGTGTCATGGCAAACGTTATAACAGAGAAACACTGGAAGTGAAATATAAGGGAAAAAACATCTCGGATGTGCTGAACATGACGGTGGAAGAGGCTGTGAAATTCTTCGAAAACGTTCCTTCTATCCGAAGAAAAATGGAGACATTATATGACGTTGGACTATCCTATATCCGTCTTGGACAGCCTTCCACCACTCTGTCCGGCGGGGAAGCGCAGCGAATCAAGCTGGCGACGGAGCTCAGCAAACGCAGCACGGGGAAGACAATCTATATTCTGGATGAGCCGACGACCGGACTGCATTTTGCGGATGTGCATAAGCTGATCGAGATCCTGCGCCGTCTGTCAGAAGGAGGAAACACGGTAGTTGTGATCGAACACAACCTGGATGTCATCAAAACAGCAGATTACATCATTGACATCGGGCCTGAGGGAGGAGACGGAGGCGGAACGGTGATCGCCAGCGGAACACCGGAGGAAGTGGCAGCAAATCCGATCTCTTATACAGGACAGTATGTAAAAAAATATCTGGAGTGATGGAAAAACAGAGGCTTTGAAACATACATTCCATAAAAGCAAAATGTGCAGGTACGCCAGGCGTCCTGCACATTTTGTGGAAAGAGAAAAATTAATAATTTTGAGGGAGTACTTCGCAGCATTGGATGCTGCGAAGTGTGAGTTATGAAATGTATTAACCATTTGATTAATACAGTGCTTATTATAAAAGGAAAATGTGTTTAAAGTTTGTCCGGAATCTGAAGAAATTGTGAAATTCCTAAAAAGGACTTTAAAATTTGAAAGGGCTGTTTTATACTTGTTCTGTAAATGAATTGCAAGATGGAGTTCTTGTGATGACTGGATGGAAATGGGGAGAAAGGGGCAGTTAGAATATATGAATGCAGCAGATATCGGGATCGATCTGGGAACGGCCAGCATTTTGATTTATGTAAGAGGAAGAGGCGTAGTCTTAAAGGAACCTTCCGTGGTAGCCTATGATCGGGATGCAGATAAGATTAAGGCAATCGGAGAAGAAGCAAGGGTGATGCTGTCAAGAACGACAGGCAATATTGTAGCGATTCGTCCTCTTCGCAATGGAATTATTGCTGACTATGCAGTGACAGAGCAGATGCTGAAGTATTTTATTCAGAAAGCAACAGGGAAGCTTTCCTTTAAAAAACCCAGGATCAGTATCTGTGTACCCTGCAATGTGACGGAAGTGGAGAGAAAAGCAGTGGAGGATGCGGGATATCAGGCAGGAGCACGGGAGGTACAGCTTGTGCCGGAACCCATGGCAGCTGCGATCGGTGCAGAGATTGATGTATCAAAGCCCTGTGGGAAGATGATTGTAGATATTGGTGCCGGAACCTGTGATGCGGCAGTGCTTTCCCTGGACGGGATCGTGGTCAATCAGACGATCAATGTGGCAGGAGATGACTTTGATCATGCAATCATCCGGTATGCCAGAGATGTACATAATCTGATCATTGGAGAACGTGCGGCAGAGGATATCAAGATTCATGTGGGAACCGCAATCGAGCGTCCGCAGCAGAAGGTGATGGAGGTGAAAGGCAGGGATCTGAGTACAGGACTGCCGAAGACAGTACGCATTACGTCTGAGGATGTGAGGGAAGCTTTGAAAGAATGTACCGGACAGATCGTTGAGGCGGTTCACAGTGTACTGGAGAAGACACCTCCTGAGTTTGCAGCAGATATTGTAGAACGGGGAATCGTTCTTACCGGAGGGGGCGCTCTGCTGGATGGCCTGGAAGAACTGATCGAAGATAAGACAGGAATCAATACTGTGACAGCGGAAAATCCGATCTCTGCAGTGGCCATCGGAACCGGACGTTATGCGGAAGTCACAGCAGGCAAAAATCATCTGGAAGGTTGATCGACAGAATGGAAAAAATCTCGGGATATATAGATCATATTATTTACCGGAATGAAGATAACGGATATACGGTCATGGTCATGATCTGTGAGGGAGAGGAACTGACCTGTGTGGGGACGCTTCAGTATATCAGCGACGGGGAAATGCTGGAGGCAGAAGGAAGCTATACAGAGCACAGCACTTATGGAAGACAGTTTAAGATCGTTTCCTATGAAATAAAGGCACCGGAGGATGAGGTATCGATGGAACGGTATCTTGGTTCCGGTGCCATAAAAGGCATCGGAATGGCACTTGCTGCCAGGATCGTCCGGCGGTTTAAGAGCGATACCTTCCGTATTATAGAAGAGGAGCCGGAACGACTGGCGGAGATCAAGGGAATCAGTGAGCGAAAGGCAAGAGAGATTTCCCGGCAGATGGAAGAAAAGAGAGATATGAGAAAAGCCATGATCTTTCTTCAGAAATACGGGATCTCCACGGCGCTGGGAATTAAGATCTACCAGGAATACGGAGGGGAGCTGTATCGGATCATTTCCGAAAATCCTTACAAAATGGCAGATGATATCAATGGCATAGGATTTAAAATTGCAGATGAGATCGCTGCAAAGGTGGGGATCCATACGGATTCAGATTATCGTATCCGAAGCGGGCTGCTATATATGCTGGCGCAGGCTATGGCGGAGGGTCATATTTTTTTGCCCAGACAGGAGCTTTTCTGTCGGTCAGCAGAGCTTCTGAGTGTGTCCCTGGAATCTATGGAACGAAATCTGATGGACCTTGTTATGGACCAGAAAGTGATTATAAAAGAGATGGATCTGGACGGGCAGAACGTTCCCTGTGTGTACAGTACCAGAAACTATTATCTGGAACTGAACACGGCGAAGATGCTTCATGATCTGAATATCTCATGTGAAGTGGACAGGAAAAACATACAGGAAAGGATCCGAAGGATAGAAGAAGAGACTGGTACGAGCCTGGAAGAATTACAAAAAGAGGCTGTGGAAGAAGCGGCAGGACACGGGCTGCTTGTGATCACAGGAGGACCGGGTACCGGTAAAACAACAACGATCAATGCACTGATTCATTTTTTTGAAGAAGAGGGACTGCAGATCCTGCTGGCGGCACCTACCGGTCGGGCGGCAAAGCGGATGACAGAAACCACAGGCTGGGAGGCACAGACTATCCATCGGATGCTGGAGATCTCAGGAGCTCCGGAGGAGTCGGCAGCAGGAACGCATTTTGAACGGAATATGGAACATCCCCTGGAAGCAGATGTAATCATTGTGGATGAGATGTCCATGGTTGATCTCCACCTGTTTCATGCGCTGCTCAGTGCGGTGACAGTCGGCACCAGGCTGATCATGGTGGGAGATGTGAATCAGCTTCCTTCCGTTGGACCGGGATGTGTCCTGAAAGATATTATTGAATCGGAATGTTTTCCGGTGGTCAGGCTGACCAGGATCTTCCGTCAGGCCAGTGAAAGTGACATTGTGGTCAATGCCCATAAGATCAATCACGGGGAACATGTGGCTATAGATAATAAAAGTATGGACTTCTTCTTTCTTCAGAGAGATGATGCCAATGTGATCATCCGTGTAATGCTGACCCTGATCCAGAAGAAGCTTCCGCCTTTTGTAAAGGCACAGCCCTATGATATTCAGGTGCTTACACCTATGCGAAAGGGACTTCTCGGAGTGGAGCGGTTAAATAGTATCCTTCAGCAGTATCTGAATCCTCCCTCTTCCGCAAAGCGGGAGAAGGAATATGGAAGCGGATGCTTCAGAGAAGGCGATAAAGTCATGCAGATCAAAAATAACTATCAGGCAGAATGGGAGATTCGGGGAAAATACGGGATTCCGGTGGAAAAGGGAGTCGGTATTTTCAACGGAGATATGGGACTGATCCGTGAGATCAATTCCTTTGCTGAGAGCATGACCGTGGAATTTGATGACGGAAGATTTGTGGAGTATTCCTTTAAACAGCTGGAGGAACTGGAGCTGGCTTATGCCATTACCATTCATAAATCACAGGGAAGCGAGTATCCGGCGGTGCTGATACCCATGATGCCGGGGCCCAGAATGCTGATGAACCGGAATCTTCTGTATACTGCCATTACCAGGGCAAAGAAATGTGTGACTCTGGTTGGAATGCCCCAGGTATTTTACCAGATGATCGATAATGAATTTGAACAGCGCCGTTATTCCACTCTCAGGGAACAGATTTTAGACTGGAGCAGGGAGTGACAGAATCCTGACGGTGACGAAGAGAAAGGATGACACACGGTAGTTAAAGAAGTTTGGAAAAAAATAGTCGAAACCGCATTGCATCTGCTTTATCCGGATCGCTGTCCCGGCTGCGGCAGGATCCTGGAGGGAGAGGAGATGTGTGCAGATTGTCTGCCTCAGATTAAATATGCAGAGGGACCGCTGTGCTTTTGCTGCGGAAAACCACTGGAGCGTGAAGAAGAGGAGTATTGCGGGGACTGCCGCCACTATGCACACAGCTTTACCTGCGGAAGAGGAGTTTTCTTATATGAAGATCCGGTAAAAGAATCGATCCATAAAATAAAGTATCAGAATAAGAGAGAATACCTGGATTATTATGGAAGAGTAACGGCACAGAGACTGGGCAGGGAAATTGAAAAATGGGATCCGGAAGTGTTGATCCCGGTACCCATGCATCCAACGTCAGAAAGAAAGCGTGGATATAATCAGTCAAAGTGTCTGGCCAGGGTGCTGGAAAGGGAGCTTGGAATACCGGTCGCTGCAGATGTTGTAAAAAAGGTACAGAAGACCAGAAATCAGAAAGACCTTTCTCCTCAGATGAGAAGAAAAAATCTTTCCGGGGCCTTTGAAATCGATCCGGAATTCCTGACGGCAGAGGGAAAGCTTCCGTGGAAGCGGATCCTGGTAGTGGATGACGTATATACGACAGGAAGCACGGTGGATGCCATGGCAGCTGTATTGAAAAAATATGGTGCGGCCGATGTTTATTTTGCGGTGATCTGTATCGGAAAAGGGGATAGTTGAAACACTTTCCAACATCGGGATTCTGTGTTATACTACAATTGTGCGGGCTTTTTCTGACAGAAAGCCCGGATGTTTTACGAGATCAGGAAGAGAGGAAGTACTTCGGTGCTCAATGAACAGAGAATTTATCAGATGACAAAGCTGGCGATTTTTGAAAAAGAGCATAAGGCACAGCTGGACGGCGTGAGAAGGTTGTTTCGCAGCGATTATATTGGACGTCATATGATCAAAAACGGGTTTTTTATTACAGTTGCGTTTTTGTTTGTTCTGATGGGCTGGGGGTTATACCATTCGGAAACATTGATCGTGGATATCGCCAGGATCGATGTGGAAGTATTGGCTGCCAGGATTCTTTTTGCCTATGCGGTGGTGCTCAGCGTATTTTTGGTACTTACCTATGCCATTTATCGGGTGCGCTATGAGCGTGCCAGAATGGATCTTTACCAGTATCAGGAGATGCTGAAGGAACTGGAACGGATATATGACAGGGAAGAGTTGGAACTTAGAAACAGAAGGGGATAATATATGAGGCTGCTGCTGACGATCAGAGACTCTCTTAGCAGATTTTATGGAAAATATGATTCATACATCAGGCTTCTTTTTAAATGGCTGTTGGCATTGATTACTTTCAGTGCCATTAATACGGGGCTGGGATGGATGGCGCCGTTAAAAAATCCGATTCTGGTCTTTGGGCTTTCGGTGATATGTGCATTTCTTCCGTCAAACAGTATCGTGCTGGTGGGAACCGGAATGATCCTTGCTCATTTTTATGGCCTTTCGACGGAAGCGGCCATTGTGGGCGGCGGAATGCTGGCTGTAGGAATGATGTTGTATTTTGGAATTGCACCTTATTCTTCCGTGTCCCTCCTGGTAACGGCTTTGTCACTGGCAGCCGGGTTTCCCTGTGTGTCAGCTGTGATGTTGGGTCTGATCAGTGGGCCGCTGTCGGCGGTGGGCGCCGTATTTGGAACATTTGTCTGCTACCTGATCAGGATCATCGGTGTAAATGGAGGAAATCTTCAATCATCGGCATCGGCTCCGGCAGAGGCAATGGTAGAGAAAAGCATTTTTCTGATCGATGCAGTCATTCAAAACAGGGAGATGATCCTGATGATGCTGGTTCTTGCAGTGACACTCTGGGTAGTGTGGGTCATTCGGAGGATGGCGGTCAAATATGCCTGGATGATAGCCGCAGCAGCAGGAATACTGGTTTATCTTACCATTTGCCTGACGGGGGCATCCTCAGTTGGAATGGAAGTACATCTTCCGTCAATGATCGCAGATGTATCTGCTGCATCTGTGGCAGCACTTCTTTCGCAGACGATGCTGTTTAATCTGGATTACAAGCGAACAGAGAATATACGATTTGAAGATGATGAATATTATTATTATGTAAAGGCAATTCCAAAGCGGAAACTCCGCAGAAAAAGAAGAAGCCGTAGGGCAGACAGGAGGTAAAAGGTGGAAACAATAAAACTTTGGATCACCCGCTATATGCCATGGCTGAAAGCGTCGAAGATCACGATTGGCATTACGGATATCATTGAGATCATTATCCTCTCCTTTCTGGTTTACAGTATCCTGGTATGGATCAAGAAGACAAGAGCGTGGACATTACTGAAGGGAATCCTGTCCCTGGGATTTTTTGTGGCATTGATCTATCTGTTCCGAATGGATACGCTGACTTTTCTGATCGGAAAGGGAATCAATCTGGTGTTTACGGCTGCCATCATTATTTTCCAGCCGGAGCTTCGAAGAGCACTGGAGCATCTGGGAGAAAAAGAAATCTTTTCAGCACTGATACCCACGGGAAGTTCCAAAGAGATCATTCAGAGGTGCAGTGACAGGACGGTAAATGAGATCATCCGTGCCACACTGGAGATGGCGAAAGTGAAAACAGGAGCTTTGATGGTGCTGGAACAGAACGAGACCCTGGAAGAATACGAAAGAACAGGAATCAATATCGATGCGGTGGTATCCAGCCAGCTGCTGATCAATATTTTTGAACATAATACTCCATTGCATGACGGGGCAGTGATCATCAAGGGAGACAAGATCCTGTCTGCTACCTGCTATCTTCCGCTGTCAGACAGCCAGTTACTTGGAAAAGAGCTGGGAACAAGGCACAGAGCCGGAGTGGGGATCAGCGAGGTGACGGATTCTCTGACCATCATTGTGTCAGAGGAGACCGGCAAGATCTCCATTGCCAGAAAGGGAGAACTGCGTACAGGAGTGAATGAGGAGCAATTGAGGGAACAACTGCTTATGGTTCAGAATAAACTCATCAATCCGAAGATGAGACTTAGCGGTAAGATTGTCAGGAAAAAGAAAGGAAAAAAGAATGAAGTATAAACTGACGAACAATCTGGGGCTGAAACTGATCTCTGTTCTCGCTGCCTGCCTGATCTGGCTGGTGGTTATGGATAATAATGATCCGGAGGATACCCAGGTCTTTAAAAATGTTCCCATTACAATAAAAAATGAAGCGACCATCACCAATGCTAATAAGACTTTTTCCATTGTAGACGGGGTGGATAAGGTCAATGTATATGTGACGGCCAGACGTTCCGTCAGATCAAGACTGAATAATACCAGTTTTTCTGTGAGAGCGGATCTGGAAAATTACAATGAAGCGATCGGTTCGGTTCCGCTGGAGTTTTCCTGCAGTGATCCTTCCGTATATCCGGAGGATCTGCGTATCGTGCCGTCCTCTCTGAAGATCAAGATGGAAGATAAAGTGGAACAGAGCTTTGCTGTGGTGGCTTCTATCAGCGGAGTGGCAGCAAAAGGATATGAAACCGGGCGGACTACGCTGATGACGGGAGACAGCATCAGAATCGCAGGGCCCGAGTCACTGATTTCGATCATTGGTAAGGTTTCTGTGTCGGTGGATATTACAAATCTTTCGGAGAATACCACGAAGCAGTGTCCCATTCAGATCGCAGATAAGAACGGAACACTGTTTACTGAGAGCCAGATGGGAAATCTGGAGCTGAAGAGTGCCGATGGGGTTCTTCTTCAGGACAATTGTGCAGAGGTCAGCATTGAAGTCTGGAAGGTATATGGAGATATTCCGGTGGAGATCTCGCTTACAGGAGAGCCGGCAGCCGGTTATCGGATCACCAATGTAACCATGACTCCTGCCACAGTGAATCTGGCGGCATCGGAAGAGGCCATTCAGAAACTGGGCGGAACACTGTTGCTTAAAAATAAGATATCGGTGGAAGGTATTTCGGAGAGTCAGGAGTACACCTTTGATGTGAATGATACCCTGGAGGATTATCAGGATATCCGGCTTCAGGATGAGACCGCATCAGTGATTACTGTGAAGCTTCAGGTAGAAGGTGTGGGAAGCACAACCTTTGATTTTCTGGTATCGAACCTGGTGCTGGAAAATGCTCCGGAAGGAAAGAAGCTGATCTTCTCACCTACAGATAAGCTGCAGATCAACGTTCGTTCTACAGAGAAAGTGATCAATGATCTTACGATTGATGATATCGTGGCTTCCGTAGATCTTTCAGAGTGTACAGAGAATGGCAGCTATAACGTTCCGGTGAAAGTAAGTCTTCCGGAAGGATGTGAACTTGGTGCGGATGTGACTATTGTGGTCAATGTAGAAAATGCGGAGAATGAGACAGAACAGGAAGCAGAGGTATTAACGGGGGAATAGGTCATTATGGTAAGCAAAACATTTATTATTAAGAATCAGGCAGGAATTCATTTAAAACCGGCAGCTCTTCTCTGCACGGAGGCAATCAAATACCAGTCCTCCATACGGCTGGTG